>JAFSHJ010000030.1 GCA_017440425.1 Oscillospiraceae bacterium
CGGCCACGTCAGTCTCGGTGTCGAGAACATCGCAGGTGGTGAGGTTTTCCCACATTTTAACGGCGGATTCAAAATCGTTTTGTGCCATGATCGCACCGTTGAGGGCGCCCACGGATGTGCCGGTCACCATCTGGTAGTCTATTCCCAGCTCACGGAGTGCCTTCCATACGCCGATGTGATATCCGCCTCTTGAGCCGCCTCCGCCAAGTACTATCGCACGTTTCATACCGTTACCTCCCAACTTTGTCTGCGGCTGCCGCCGGACCGCGCCATAAAACCGCCGCGCAAGCGGCGAGGAGCGTTTGCCTGCAAACGCTCCTCAAAGTCGGACCCGACTTTGGTTTTATGGCGCATCGGTCCGGCGCTTAAAATGCAGTTTTGTTCTATATTAGATTATAGCACACAACATAAGCAAATTCAATTAAGAAGTAAGCTTGGCGAGTATCTCCTCCGCAGAGAGACCGTGACGTCGGTTTACACGGTGGAGATGCATTAAAGCATCGGCATCGCCGACCTGCAGGCGGTTGAGCTTGCTTTCGCAGTCGAATGCGGCAGAAAACCCTATGTCCCGCAGTATCTGTGTGGATTCATCGCTGATGGCGCCAAAGGGATAGACGAAAGCAGCTGGGCGGATGCCGGTCACCGCCTCCAGTTTATCCTGCAGCCTGACGATATCCTCTGTGAGCACACGGGCGTATTCTTCAACGGATTCGCCGCGCAGCTTCTTGGTGCCGTTGCGCCGCCCGGTGTTGTCGTGGAGGGAATAGCTGTGGTTTTGTATCTCTGCCACGCCGCTGCCGCTCACATCGGCTATTTCATCCCAGCTCATGTAGGCATAGGCGGTGTTGTGGTCATCGGTGACGCTGTATTGCTCGGAATATTCACCCACCACCGCCACCACCGCCCGCTGTGAATATTTCTCCAACAGCGGCGCAGCATAGGCGTAAAAGCTTCTGTGTCCGTCGTCAAAACTGATGACTATAGGTTTTTGGGGAAGTGGCGTTCCGTTCTGTACATAATCTGTCAGCTGCCCCACGGTGACAGAGGTGTATCCTGCCTCGGTGATGTATTTAAGGTCTGCCTCAAACTCCGCAGGGGAGATTATGTAATCTCCCAGCCTGCTCTCCTGCTTGAGAATGTGGTGATACATTATGATGGGAACTGCCACGGTGCCGTCAGCTTCAACCTCTGCAGCTCCCGCCACCCATCCGCCTGCGGATATTATGAACAGCGCCAGCAGCAATGCGATGACGGAAAAGATTTTTCCCATTTTTATTGTTGACATCATTTCAACTCCTTATCTTTTTTGTTAATTATATGTTCCGCAGAGAGAGGGGATTCGCGGATATTGTCTGCAGAAAAGAGGTGTTGCCGCACATAAACCACAGCCTCGACCGATACTTTGAAAAAACACAGCAAAGACGAAGAAAGCCGACTTATAAGAGATGTGAAAATCGAATTTTTGCAGTTGGTGGGGATGAATTTCGAATTTTGTGAGAAAAGAAGAAAATTTGTTCTTTTTATATAAGAATATATGTTCTTTTATATAAAAAACTTGGTAATTTTTTTAATTTTTTTCGTTTTAGCTATTGATTTTTGCTGTGTATAGGTTATAATTATATTAATATGTGGTGAAAATTGGATGCTTGTGGTTGTTTGTGGGTGTCTGATGCTACAATTTGGACGGAAAGGATGATGAAAATGCTTATCGGCGAATATGAACACAGCATAGACACCAAAGGTAGGATCATCTTTCCCGTAAAGCTCAGAGAAGGTCTGGGCGAGAAGTTTATCGTTACAAAAGGATTGGATAACTGTCTGTTTGTCTATTCCCTCACAGAGTGGGAGAGGCTTGAGCAAAAGATAAAGGAGCTCCCCATGGTAAAGGGCGGCGCAGTGCAGAAGTTTCTGTTTGCGTCGGCATCGCTGGTGGAGGCAGACAAGCAGGGAAGAATATTGATACCGGCAAATCTTCGCAGCTATGCAGGTCTTGATAAAGATGTAGTGGTCATCGGTGTATCGGTGAGAGCGGAGATATGGGATAAGGCAAGATGGGAGGAGCTGTGCTCCAAGCTCACATCCGATGTCATTGGAGAGGCAATGGAGGAGTTGGGATTTTGAGTGAGTTTTCACATCTGCCGGTAATGCCGGAGAAATGCATAAACGGTCTGGCGATAAAGCCGGATGGAATATATTTTGACGGAACAGCAGGCGGCGGCGGTCACTCCGAGCTGATAGCAATGAGGCTCACCACCGGCAAGCTGATATCCACCGATAAAGACCCGGATGCCATCAAAGCGGCGGGAGCAAGGCTCTCCAAATACAGCTGCTCCGAGGTGGTGGAATCCGACTTTGCGGATATGGACAAAGTTCTGGATGCACGCGGTATCGATAAGGTGGACGGCATTCTGCTGGATCTGGGAGTTTCATCCCACCAGCTGGATACGGCGGAGCGAGGCTTCTCCTACCACGAGGACGCACCCCTCGATATGCGAATGAGCCAAAAGGGTCTCAGCGCAGCGGATATCGTCAACACCTGGAGCAGGGAAGACCTGGCAGGCATCATCAGAGATTACGGCGAAGAGCGCTTCGCAATGTCAATAGCAAACAAAATCGTTAAAGAGCGGGAGAAGGCGCCGATAGAGACCACCCTGCAGCTTGCGGAGCTGATAGCGGCATCCATGCCGGCAGCGGCAAGAAGAGACGGCAATCCGGCAAAACGCACCTTTCAGGCAATAAGAATAGCGGTAAATGCGGAGCTGGATAAGCTTTCGGAGGCGCTGGATAAGGGATTTGAAAGACTTGCTCCGGGCGGAAGGTTCGTAATACTCACCTTCCAGTCCCTCGAAGACAGAATGGTCAAGCAGAGATTTGCAGCATGGGCAAAAGGTTGCATCTGTCCGCCGGATTTCCCGGTTTGCGTCTGCGGAAGGACCCCCGAGGCGAAGATCATCACCAAGAAGCCGGAAGAAGCTTCCAAAGAAGAACTTGAGCAGAACAGAAGAAGCAGAAGTGCAAAGCTTAGAATTGCAGAAAAACTGTAACAGGCAGAGAAGATAAAAACAGGGAGTGTAAAAAGAGATGGCGTTTGACGGCAATGCAGCATATGATCTTTCGGTTTTTGAGACCCATGAACGGGAAGAACAGCACCGTCCGGAACTTATACTTATAAAAAGAAACAGAGCAGTCGCAAAGCCGTCGGTAGCTCCGATCAAGATCATTGCAATAATGGTCGGCGTGCTCTCTGTCATTACTCTTATGATCTATAACAGAGTTTTGCTCACCGAGCTCAACGATTCCATCGATGACAGCAAAAACGAACTCACGATACTCCAAAGCGAAAACGTCCGCCTCAAAGCAGAGCTTGAAAATTCAATGTCGCTGGATTCCATCGAGTCATCCATCGCGGATATAATGAACGATATGGGAATGACCCGCATAACACAGGAAAATGTGAGATATGTGGTGCTTTCCAGCGAGGACGCAACGGTTTCGGAGAATCAGAATGATTCCGCAATTAAACAGTGGATAGATGGAGTGATAGAGCAGATTAAGGCATATAAAGGCGAATGACCAAATATATTTTATTGAATAATTGACAGCGGCGCAGGACTGTTCAAGCGGTGCTGCGCGGCTTTTGAAGATCGGGAGTTAAGATATTGTCTTAGCTCTTGTTTTCATAAATGAGACTTTGTCAAAAAATTGCTAAAAACAGAGAATATTGGAATAAACACCAAAAAATGCATCAAAACGGCAGATTTTAAGTGGAAGCAGGGGAGAAAATGTCAGACGGAATAAGCGCAAAAACAAAGGGAAGAATGGCTTTGCTGATGGCGATAGTAACGATAATCGGCTTCGGCGTACTTATAGTCCGTCTTTTCAACATACAGGTCGTCAACGGTGAGGATTACCAATACAGAGCCACACAGCAGCAGCTGCGTGAGATAGAGATAAGTGCCAGCCGCGGCGATATCTACGACAGAAACGGCAACATCATTGCCAAAAGCGCCACAGCATGGACTGTGGTGCTCTCTCCCGTGACCATCAAAGAGGAGAAGAAGGAGCTTCTTGCAACGGGGCTCTCCGAGATACTGGATGTTGACAAAAAAACCGTCCGTGAAGCTGCCGATAAGGACACCAGCTATTGGGTGGTAAAGCGCAAGGTGGAGCGCGAGGTGGCAGAAGAGGTCATCGCATTTGTCAACGAGAACAAGATAACCGGTGTCAGCTGCACCGAGGATATCAAACGCTATTATCCCTACGGCAGCTTTGCATCCGCAACCATAGGCTTTACCAACATGGATAACAGCGGTGCATACGGCATCGAGGCATATTACGAAAAGATACTTGCGGGAAACTCCGGCAAGATAGTCTCCGCCAAAAACGCAAAGGGCGGCAATATGCCCTTCAAACACGAGATGATGTATGAATCCGAGGACGGCAACTCGCTGGTGCTGACCATCGACGAGACCATTCAGCACTATCTGGACAAAAACCTTGAGATCGCAGTTAAAGAACACAACGTGGGCAACGGCGCAATGGCAATTGCCTATGCAATAAAAACAGGTGAGCTGCTGGGCGTGAGCGTCAAGCCGGACTTTGACCCCAACACTCCCCAGGCTATAACCGACGAGGCAACTCTTGCGCTGCTGGCAACGCTGGAGGGTGAGGAATACACCAAGGCTGTTCAGCAGGCACAGTTCAGGCAGTGGCGAAACAAAGCCATCTCCGATCCATATGAGCCGGGCTCGGTATTCAAAATAATAACTCTTGCATCGGCACTTGAAGAGGGCATTGTAAACACGGGCAACGTTTTCGGCTGTACCGATGCGGGTGTCACCATTCAGGGACAGACCATCACCTGCTGGAAACGCGGCGGTCACGGTCAGCAGACACTTTCCGAGATCGTTCAGCACTCCTGTAACCCTGCATTCGTAAACATCGGTCAGATGGTGGGTGTAAACAAATTCCGTAAATATTTCGAAGCATTCGGACTTATGGAGACCACCGGAGTGGATCTTCCCGGCGAGGCAGGCAGCATCTACCACAGCGATTCCGTATTCGGCAACATCGAGCTGGCATCCAGCTCCATCGGACAGAGCTTTAAGGTGACCGGACTGCAGCTCATCTCCGCAGTAAGTGCGGCGGTCGGCGGCGGATATCTCTATGAGCCCTACATAGTAAAAAGCGTTATAGACAGCGAGGGCAACGTGGTGGAGGAATATGAGCCCACCCTCAGGCGGCAGGTAATCTCGGAGGAGACCTCCAAGGTGGTTGCCGAAATGTGCGAAGGCGTTGTTACCCTCGGTTCCGGTAAACTTGCTTATGTTCCCGGCTACCGCATCGGCGGCAAAACCGGTACAGCTGAAAAGCTGGATAAAAACTATGCCGAGGGCGAAGAGAAATATGCTCTTTCCTTCCTTGGTTTTGCTCCCATAGACGACCCCGAAATTGCAATTCTCGTTGTGCTGGATGAGCCTGAAGAGGCAAACTACGGTTCCATCATTGCAGCTCCCGTTGTGGGTGCAATAATGTCGGATGTGCTGCCCTATCTCGGCATAGAACCCCAGTATACCGAGGAAGAGCAGGCAGCAGGCAACTCCAAGGTGCCGGATGTTATCGGCGAGTTGGTGCACGATGCCCATGCAGACGTGAGAAACTCCTATCTCACCGTCAATGTGGTGGGCACGGGTGCAACGGTAGTGCGTCAGGTGCCGGAGGCAGGCACCACCGTTTCCAAGTGGAGCACCGTCATCCTCTACACCGAGGAAGGCGATGCGGTGGAAGAGGG
Source organism: Oscillospiraceae bacterium (assembly GCA_017440425.1). Taxonomy (GTDB): domain Bacteria; phylum Bacillota; class Clostridia; order Oscillospirales; family Ruminococcaceae; genus SIG526. The sequence continues at coordinate 5,792 of JAFSHJ010000030.1, forward strand.
TGTAGTGCCCAACGTGGTCGGTCTCAACGTTAAGGATGCCAACGATATGCTGGCTGCGGCAGGCTTCTCGATGGAGATAATTGCGGAAGACCCCGAGGCAGATAACCTTGTGGCTGTGGCGCAGACTCCGGAGGGAGATACCGCCCTTGCGGAAGGCAACGTGGTGGCAGTTGAGTTTGAAGTGAAGAAAGAAGATCAATAATAAAAGCTGTAATGTTTTAAATGTTTGGTGTTAAGTAAAAATAAGAGAGGGTAAGAATAGTGTGACGGTACCGTTTATCAGGTGATATGGAGGTTCTATGTTTCTTTCTGAATTATTAAAGGGTATTGAATACAGCGCAAAAAAAGAGTTTGATGCGGAAATTTCGTCCGTAACATCCGATTCCCGCGCTGTCAGTGCAGGCTGTGTGTTTGTCTGCGTAAAGGGTTTGCGTTTTGACGGTCACGATGCCGCTGCGGAAGCTGTGGCAAAGGGTGCCGCCGCTGTGGTTGCGGAGCACGACGTGGGTGTGGAAAATCAGATAATTGTGGAAAACACCCGCAGCGCCTATGCAATCATCTGCGGAAATTTCTACGGTCGCCCCTGCGAAAGAGTAAAGCTCATCGGTGTGACCGGCACAAACGGAAAAACAACAATAACCATACTTATAAAAAATTTGTTGCGGCAGGCGGGCAAAAAGGTGGGACTTATCGGCACCATCCAAAATGAGATCGACGATATGTCTCTCCCGGCAAAATACACCACGCCCGATCCCCTTGAGCTGCATATGCTGTTCAAGAAGATGGCAGATGCAGGCTGTGAATATGTGGTGATGGAGGTATCCTCCCACGCATTGGATCAGCACCGTCTGGACGGCTGCCGTTTTGAGTGCGGTATCTTCACAAACCTCACTCAGGATCATCTTGACTATCACATCACAATGGAAAACTACTATCTTGCAAAGCGCAAGCTCTTTGAAATTTCCCAAAAAGCCGTGATAAATCTGGATGACGACTATGCCGTGAGACTTGCGGGCGAGGTCAGCTGCCCTGTAAAGACCTTCTCCATCAAAAAGGTGGAGGCGGATTACACCGCTCACAACATCAGCTTTGATATGCGCGGCAGCAGCTTTGATATTGCAGGCTACGGCGAGATAGGCAGAGTAAAGTTCCGTATGCCGGGCGAGTTTGCCGTCTCCGATGCATTGGCGGCAGGTGTTTGCGCACTCTCGCTGGGTGTGGATTTCGACACCATGGTAAAGGGACTCTGCAATTCTCCCGGTGTTCCCGGCAGAGCGGAGATTCTGGACACAGACACGGAATATACCGTTATCAGAGACTATGCCCACTCCGCAGACAGCCTTGAGAAGATACTCTCCACAGTCAAGAGCTTTGCAAAGGCAAGAGTTGTGGTGCTGTTTGGCTGTGCAGGCAACCGCGACAGAACAAAACGACCCAAAATGGCAAAGGCAGCATCCAAATTTGCAGATATGGTGATACTCACGTCGGATAACCCGAGAGACGAGGACGAGATGCAGATAATCAACGATGCCTTGCCCGGTCTTGACAGCAAAAAGCCGAAAAAAGTTATCCCAAACCGCTACGAGGCCATTAAGTGGGCACTTAAAAACATGAAAAAGGACGATATTTTGGTGCTTGCGGGCAAGGGTCACGAGGATTATCAGGTTTTGGATTACGGCACAATATATTTTGACGAAAGCGAAATTGTAAAAGAACTGCTTGCAAAATAAACTGAGACACGAAAAACTTTAACAAAAGTGTATCGGAGGATGCTTGTAAATGGAAGGATATATGACGATAATAGTTGCGGCTGTCGCCTTTGTTGTGAGCGCAACTATGGGAAAGCTTATGATACCTTTTCTGCGCAGATTGAAGTTTGGGCAGACAATAAACGATATCGGACCCACGTGGCACAAAAGCAAGCAGGGTACACCCACAATGGGCGGTCTGCTGTTTATAATCGGAATAACCGCAGCGGTGCTTGTGGGATATCTCACCCTGATAATCAGCTCCAACCGAAACGGAATGACCGATCCTGCGGTTTCGCTGCAGAACAGAAGAATGTTGGCGGGTCTTATAATGGCGCTGGCATTTGCCTTCATCGGCTTCACGGATGACTACATCAAGGTGGTCAAAAAGCGCAACCTCGGTCTCACCGCAAAGCAGAAGATCGTTATGCAGTTTTTGGTCGCGGTGGTCTATCTCGTAACACTCAAGCTGGTTGGCGGACTCTCCACGGTGCTGATCGTGCCTCCCTTCGGTGAGATAGAGCTTGGAATATTCTATTATCCCCTTGCAATGATAATCATCATCGGCTTTGTAAATGCCGTCAACCTCACCGACGGAATAGACGGTCTTGCAGGCTCCGTGACCTTTGTCTATGCGGTGGTGTTCATCGTCATCAGCGCCATCGTCGGTTTTGACAGAAACGGAATGCTGGCTGCTGCATTGGCAGGCGGATGCCTCGGATTCCTCATCTGGAACTTCTATCCCGCAAAGGTGTTCATGGGCGACACAGGATCAATGTTCCTTGGCGGAATGGTGGTGGCGCTGGCTTTCGGTGTGGATATGCCCATAATAATCCTGCTGGCAGGTGTAATCTATCTGGTGGAAGCCTTCTCCGTTATGATCCAGGTTTTCTTCTATAAGCTCACAGGCAAGCGTCTGTTTAAAATGAGCCCCATCCATCATCATTTTGAGATGTCGGGCTACAGCGAGACAAAAATCGTTGTGCTGTTCTCCGCCGTGGCGCTCATCGGCGGCGGACTTACCGCATTGTTCGTCTATCTGCTGTGATCTTCGGCAGATATTTAGCAAGTTGAGAGGTGAAAGGTTTGGCTGCTGCTTACGAGAATGAAAACATTCCGCAGTCATCGGCGGAAAAGTCCGAAAGAAAGACCGGACTCAAAGATAAAATTAAAAACTTCAAAAGAATAAAGTGGTTTGCCAAACGAGGTCCTTTGGACGTAACCTTTCTGACCCTTGTTTTGCTTCTTATGGCATTCGGTTTGGTAATGCTGTTTTCGGCAAGCTACGCCAACGCCCGTTATAACTACGGCGACAGCTTCCACTTCATCAAGGACCAGATAGTCTTTGCTGTGGTAGGTGTTGTGGGCATGCTGGTCATCTCCTTCATCGATTACCGCGTGCTCAACAGATACGCATTTGCTGTCTATCTGCTGGCCATAGTGCTGCTGATAATCGCACTCATCCTGCCGCCGGTCAAAGGTGACTTCCACCGCTGGATCAACCTGAGATACTTCGGTCTGCGAGGAACCTTCCAGCCATCGGAGATTGCAAAATTTGCCATTGTTTTGTTATATGCGCGGCTGATTGCAGCCTACGGCGAAAAGATGAAGACCTTCAAATACGGTGTTGTGCCGTTTTTGATCACATTTGGTATCATCGCCGTGCTGATGCTGCTGGAGCCTCACGTTTCGGGAACGGTTCTCATCTTCACCCTTGCCGCCATAATGATGTTCGTCGGCGGAACAAGATTCAGATGGTTCGGCCTGGCGGCGGCTGCAGCTGCGGTAGCGGTAGGCATATTCCTCATAATGCCCGGCGGACTTTCCTACGCCCGTGAGCGAATAGACATCTGGCTGGATCCCTACGTTGATCCCCAGGGCGACGGCTTCCAGACCATCCAGTCCCTCATCGCCATCGGTTCGGGCGGCATAATGGGCAAAGGACTGGGCGATTCAAGGCAGAAATACCTCTACATCCCCGAGCCGCAGAACGACTTTATCTTTGCAGTTGTCTGCGAGGAGCTGGGCTTTGTGGGGGCAACCATAATCATCATTTTGTTTGCGCTGCTGGTTTGGCGCGGATTTATAATTGCAATGCGTGCAAAGGACAAATTCGGCTCAATGCTGGCGGTGGGACTGACCATGCAGGTGGGTATCCAAACGCTGCTAAACATTGCGGTGGTCACGAACACCGTACCAAACACGGGAATATCGCTGCCCTTCTTCTCCTACGGAGGCACCGCTTTGCTGATGCTTCTGTTCCAGATGGGTGTTGTGCTCTCAATTTCACGAGAGGCAAGAATAGATAAATGACAAACAGCTTGAACATTTAATTCAAGAAGGAGAGAGTTTTAATTGAAACTGCTTTTTGCGTGCGGCGGCACGGGCGGACACATAAATCCGGCATTGGCGGTGGCAAACTATGCCCGCTCGCAGGATGCCTCCACAGAGATACTCTTTGCAGGCAACCCCGACGGCATGGAGGCAAGGCTTGTCAAAGAGGCGGGTTATGATTTTGCATCCATCAGGGTGAGAGGTCTGCAGCGCCGTTTCAGCCTGAGGAACATAGGCAACAACATTATGGCCGCTGTCTATCTCACCACAGCAGGCGCAAGAGCAAAAAAGATAATAAAAGGCTTTGATCCGGACGTGGTAATCGGCACCGGCGGCTATGTCAGCTGGCCCATAATGAACAAGGCGGCAGAGCTTGGCTACAAAACCCTTTCCCACGAGCAGAATGCCTTCCCCGGAATGACACAGAAGATGCTGGCAAAAAAGGTGAGCCGTATGCTGGTGGCATTTCCGGAGGCGATTGCAAGATTCCCCGAGGGGATCGACTTCGGTGTTGTGGGCAACCCGGTGAGAGAAGAGATTATTTTTGCGGACAGAGCAAAGGCAAGAGAAAAGTTCGGCATCGGCGACAGAATATGCATCCTCTCCTACGGCGGAAGCCTTGGAGCACAGCGCATCAACGAGACTGTTGCGGATGTGATGGGCTCTCTTTGGAAAGAAGACGGAAAATATTACTTTATCCATGCAACCGGAAGATACGGCACGGAAGATTTTCCCAAAATGCTGGATAAATACGGCATAAAGGCAGACAGGGAAAAGGGTCTTTATGTGAGAGAATACATCAACGATATGGCAGACTGCATGGCAGCAGCCGACCTGCTCATCTGCCGCTCGGGAGCAATAACTCTCAGCGAGCTGGAGGCAGCGGGAGTACCGTCCATATTGATACCCTCCCCGAACGTGGCGGAAAACCACCAATATTTCAATGCAAAGGTGCTTGCGGACAAAGAGGCTGCGCTGCTCATTGAGGAAAAAGACCTCAGCGGCGAAAAACTCACAGAGGCCGTGAAAAAACTCACCGACGACAGAGATACCTTGGCGAAATACGCAAAAAATGCGCAGAAGCTGGCAATACTGGATTCCAACAAGCTGATATATAACGAGATACTCAAGCTGGCAGGAGAGGCAAAATAACAAATCTCTGCCGCAGAATGGCATATCTTTCACCCAAAAGAAGGGTTTTGCATAGGATATATCTGTTAAGATATCCGCAAAACAAAACGCAGGCGAAAGGTTGATGAGATATGTCGGCAGAAAGGTACATAATTGAAGGCGGCCATCGCCTTGAAGGCAAAATCAAAATACACGGAGCAAAAAACAGTATTCTGCCAATTTTGGCGGCAACATCCCTTGCGGAGGAGCGGTGCGTTATAAAAAATTGCCCCAGGCTCTCCGATGCAAGGGCGGCAATAGAGATATTGCGATACATAGGTTGCGGCGCAGAGCAGGCAGGAGATACCGTTACGGTGGAGCCGGCAGGCATGAAAGGCTGCGACATCCCCGAGGGACTTATGCGGGAGATGCGCTCCTCCATTGTTTTTCTCGGTGCCATATTGGCACGCTGCAAATGCGCAAGGATGTCCTTTCCCGGCGGATGTGAGCTGGGTCCAAGACCCATTGATATCCATCTGGCGGCGCTGCGTAAAATGAATGTCAGCGTCAGGGAAAAGGGCGGAATTCTTGAGTGCGAGGCAATGGGAGAGATAAAGGGCGCGGATATTGCGCTGTCGTTCCCCAGCGTTGGCGCAACGGAGAATATAATTCTTGCGGGATGCACCGCAAAAGGCATCACCACCATAACAAATGCGGCGAGAGAGCCGGAGATAGTTGACCTTGCGGGTTTTCTCAACAACTGCGGCGCGAAGATAAGCGGCGCAGGAGAAAGCGTTATAAAGATAGAGGGTGTCCCGAAACTGCACGGCTGCAGCTACACAGTCATTCCGGACAGAATCGAGACCATAACATATATGGCGGCGGCAGCTGTCACCAAAGGCAGCCTTGAGCTGGTTGGAGCCTGTCCCGAGCACATTTCGGCAGTTATGCCAATGTTTGAAGAGTGCGGCTGCATCACGAAGGTGACCGATGGAAGGGTGAATATCTCCGCAGATGGCAGACTCAGGGCAATGCACAAGATAAGAACGATGCCCTATCCGGGATTCCCCACCGATGCGCAGGCACCGATGATGGCGGCGGCGTGCGTGGCAAAGGGAACGAGCATGTTCATCGAGACCATATTCGAAAACAGATACCGTCACGCAGCAGAGCTGATAAGGCTGGGTGCAAACATCAAAACCGAGGGCAGAGTTGCCATTGTGGAGGGTGTTGAGCATCTGGAGGGCGCAAAGGTGCATTGCACCGATCTGCGCGGCGGTGC
>JAFSHJ010000283.1 GCA_017440425.1 Oscillospiraceae bacterium
AAATTATGCCGAAAACAGCAAGAAAAATGCCGATGGAAACGGCATAGACAAAGCCGGTGGTCGCCATAATTTCGGCATCCTTGTAGTCCCTTCTGCCGAATGCACGGGAGATATAGTTGCCGGAGCCGTGTCCGAAGAAAAAGCCGAATGCCTGAATAATGGACATCAACGGCAGCACAACGCCAACTGCGGCAACCATGCTGTCGTTTTCCAGCTGGCGCACAAACAGCGTATCCACCAGGTTATAAAAGGTGGTTATCAGCATACTTATTATAGTGGGCACAGCCAGTTTGCAAACCAGTCTTTCCACGGGTTGGGTGGTCATTTGTATAAATTTTTCGTCGCTTGCGTTGCGGTTTCTCTGTTTTTCGGCCATTAACATCTCTCAAATCTGATAAGTATTATTTAGTAAATTTTATAACTAATAGATATTTTTGTCAAGTGCAGATGGGAAGGTTGTTGACAATGATGTAAAAAAGGAAAAAATTTGAAAACAGAAAAAATGTGCTATTGACATTGAAGTGCCAATGTTGTAAAATAATTAAGTAAGCTATGATGGAGAGGGTATTGCGAGTGCTTCATTTGCAGAGAGCCGTCGGTTGGTGAAAAGGCGGCATTGAACCTTGTGAGAAGAACACTCCGGAGCTTGCGGAAGAAAGCCTTTGGGTGATTAGAACCGCACGTTGCATCGCGTTAAGATGAATAGAGGTGGGCTGTTTAACACAGTCAATTTGGGTGGTATCGCGGAAGTTGTCTTTCGTCCCATGTTGGGGGCGGAGGGCATTTTTTATTGCAAAAAAGATGCCGAAGTTCCCGGCAACAGCCGCAAAAAAGGCTGAACAAAACGATAAATTTTAAGAAATTCGGAGGAGAGCTTATGCTGAGAACACACAACTGCAACGAACTTAATTTTGACAATATCGGACAGAGAGTAACTCTGACCGGTTGGGTAGACACCATCCGAGACCACGGCGGCGTTTTGTTTGTGGATCTCCGTGACCACTACGGCGTGACCCAAATCGTATTCAACGACGACAGCCTGCTTAACGGCATCACCAAGGAATATGTAATTCTGGTTGAGGGCAACGTCACCGAAAGAGACCCCGAGACCGTCAACCCGAAGATCGATACAGGCAAGATCGAAGTCCGTGCCGATAAACTTGAGGTGCTTGGTCCCTGCAAGCTGAATCTTCCCTTTGAGATCGATGCTTCCACACAGACAAGAGAAGACGTAAGACTTAAATATCGCTATCTCGACCTGAGAAACAGAAAAATTCACGATAACATCGTTCTGCGCTCCAAGATACTCAGCTACCTCAGAAGCCAGATGGAGGAGATGGGATTCCTTGAGATCCAGACCCCTATCCTCACCGCTTCTTCCCCCGAGGGCGCAAGAGACTATCTCGTACCCAGCAGAAAGCACAAAGGCAAGTTCTATGCGCTGCCTCAGGCACCCCAGCAGTTCAAACAGCTGCTCATGACCTCCGGCTTTGACAGATACTTCCAGATCGCTCCCTGCTTCCGTGACGAGGATGCACGTCAGGACCGTTCTCCCGGCGAATTCTATCAGCTGGACTTTGAGATGGCTTTTGCAACACAGGAAGATGTATTTGAGGTTGCTGAAAAGGTTGTATACAACACCTTCACAAAATTCTCCGGAAAGCCGGTTTCCAAACCTCCCTTCAAGCGCATCACCTTTGCAGATTCCATGCTGAAATACGGTTCCGATAAGCCCGATCTCCGCAACCCGCTTATCATTCAGGATCTCACCGATTTCTTTGCAACCATCGATTTCCCCCTCTTCAAGGGCAAACCCGTACGCGGAATCGTTGCCAACTGCGCAGGCAGATCCAAGAAATTCTTCGAGGATTCCCTCAAGTTTGCACTCAGCATCGGCATGAAGGGCCTCGGTTACCTCACTCTCTCCGGTGACGAATATAAGGGCCCCATCGCCAAGTTCCTCACCCCCGAGAAGAAGGAAGAGCTCACCAATCTTGTGGGCATTAAAGAGGGCGAGACCGTGTTCTTCATCTGCGATGCAATCTCTGTTGTAAATCGCCTCGCAGGCGAGATCAGAACATGGCTGGGCGAGACCCTGGATGTTATCAACAAGGATACCTATGAGTTCTGCTTCATCGTTGATTTCCCCATGTACGAGAGAAATGCAGAAACCAACAAGATAGATTTCACCCACAACCCGTTCTCCATGCCTCAGGGCGGAATGGATGCACTTCTTAACAAAGATCCTCTGGAGATCTTCGCATATCAGTACGATATCGTCTGCAACGGCGTAGAGCTCTCCTCCGGTGCTGTTCGAAACCATAACCCGGATATCATGAAGAAGGCATTTGAGATCGCAGGCTACGGTGAAGAAGACGTCAAGGCTAAATTCGGCGCTCTCTACACTGCATTCTCCTTCGGTGCACCTCCCCATGCAGGTATGGCTCCCGGTGTTGACAGAATGATCATGCTCATCGCAGGCGAAGAGACCATCCGTGACGTTATCGCATTCCCCCTCAACGGCAATGCTCAGGACGTTATGATGGGCGCTCCCGGCGGAGTTACCGAGCAGCAGCTCAGAGAGGTCCATATTAAAGTAAGAGACTGAGAAAGGAGCTTGAATTATGACAAAAGATTCTTTGCAGAAACTTGAAAAACTGTATCAGCTTTGCCTCACAGAAGAGGAAAAAGAGGGCGTTATCGCATTCTTTGCAAAGCAGGATGACGAGTTTGCGGCTCTTGAAAATATCGATACCGCCAACGTGGAGAGAATGGTGCACGTAATGCCCATCCTCACAGTTGTGCGCGAAGATGTGGAGAAGAAGCTGTTCACACGTGAAGAGCTTCAGCGCAATGCTCCGGAGACGATGGATGGCTATTGGCAAGTTCCCCGTCTTGTGGAGTGAGCTGAGGATATAAACTCAGTTTCAAATATTCGTGTTAAGATTATTTGAAAGGATGAATGGTTATGAAATTGTATGTTAGTCAGAGCAGCGCTGCCGCAGGCTGTGTCGCTGTGGACGATATGATATTGACAACAGACCAGCCTACTGCTGCCGGCTCCAAAATGCTGGATGGCTATATGAGCCTTTTCGGTGCAGAGGTCGTGGAAAAAATTAAAGCCGCAGGCTATGAAGTAGGCGGCAAGGTAAACGTAGGCGAGTTCTCCATCGATATGCTGGGCGAGACCTCCTTCTACGGCGAGTGCGCAGACGAAAGCGGCAAGCTGGCAGGCGCAGTTGCAGAGGTCGTTAAGGCTGACGGTGTCAAAGCCTGCCTCACACTTGATGTAAACGGTATGCCCAGAAGAGCAGCCGCCATCGCAAAAACTGTCTTCCTCAAGCCCACCTACGGCACCGTTTCCAGATACGGCACAATCCCCGTGGCTTGCTCCGGCGAGACTGTTGGCGTTATGGCAAACACCACCGCAAATCTGAGAGACGTGCTTGAAGCTGTCATCGGTCATGATGACAAGGACGGCACCAGCCTCTCCGATGAAAAGTGCGCTCTCCTCAAAAGAGACAGCGACTTTAAAGCAGTTAAGAAGATAGCCGTTATCAAGGCTATGACAGATAAAGTTGACGGTGCAGTTGCCGCTGACATCGATGCATTTAAGGCTGTTGCCGAGAAGAACGGCATTGAGGTTTGCGAGATAGACGGCAGCGAGCTGCTTGCCGCAAAAGCCGCCTGGAACGTGCTTATGTCTGCAGAGCTCTGCAACAACGTCTCCCGCTACGACGGCGTAAAATACGGCTACCGCACACCCAACTACACCAACATTGACGAGCTCTACACCAACAGCCGCACCGAGGCTTTCGGAATGCTGCTGAAGAGCGCTATCCTCTACGGATCCCAGTCCCTGCTCTACACAGAGAAGAACAGAGGCGCATATGATAAATCCCTCAGAGTCCGCAGAGTTGTTTACGATTATATGGCAAAGCTGTTTGAAGAGTATGATGCGCTGCTTATGCCCGTCTGCTCCAAAGCGGCTTACACCAAGGCAGATACCGACAGCAACGTCACCCTCTCCTTTGAGGAAAACGTCTACACAGCACCCGCTTCCATCACAGGTCTTCCCGCAGTTGTTGTGAACGGTGTACAGCTTGTGGGTAAGGCTTTCTCCGACAGCGCATTGCTGGCTGTTGCAGAGATCTGCGAAAAGGAGGGCAAATAATTATGAGATACGAAACGGTCATAGGTCTGGAAGTTCACATCGAGCTTGCCACCGAATCCAAAATTTTCTGCTCCTGCTCCGCTAAATTCGGCGGCGAGCAGAACGACCACGTTTGCCCCGCTTGCTGCGGAATGCCCGGAATGCTCCCCATCGTCAACAAGCACGTTGTGGATCTCGGTATGGCAGCAGGTATGATGCTCAACTGCGACATCAACCGTGTAACCACATTCGATAAAAAGAGCTACTATTATCCCGATCTGCCCTGCTCCTATCAGACCACCCAGTGGTTTGCTCCCGTCAGCGTAAACGGCAGAGTGGATATCGAGACCTCCAAGGGCAAAAAGAGCATCCGCATCAAGCAGATCCACATGGAAGAGGATGCAGGAAAGCTTGTCCACGACGATTGGACCAACACATCCCTTGTTGACTTCAACAGAACCAGCGTTCCCCTCATTGAGATCGTCAGCCAGCCTGACCTCTCCAGCGCAGAGGAAGTTATCGCATATCTTGAGCGCCTCAGATCTTTGCTCCGCTTTGCAAAGGTATCCGAGTGCAGAATGGAACAGGGCTCTATGCGCTGCGATGTTAACCTTTCGGTACGTCCCGAAGGCAGCGACGTTCTCGGTGTAAGAACCGAGATGAAGAACATGAACTCCCTCTCCGCCATTGCACGTGCCATCGAATATGAGACCGCACGTCACATCGATGCCATTGAAAACGGCACAGAGGAGCTGGTTCAGGAGACCCGCCGCTGGGATGACACCAAGGGTGCAAGCTTTGCAATGAGAAACAAGGAGACAGCGGGCGACTACCGCTATTTCCCCGATCCCAACGTAATGCCCATCGTCATTGATGACGAGTGGTTCAACACCGTTAAATCCAATCTTCCCGAGTTCCCCGAGGTCAAGAAAGCACGTTACATCGACGAGCTTGGTCTTGCCGAGGGCGATGCAGAGCACCTCATCCAGAGCCGTGCCTTCTGCGATTGCTTCGAGGGCGCATATGAAGTTTGCGGCAACGCAAAAGAGGCTGCAAACTGGCTCATCTTCGATTGCTCCAAGATCCTCAACCAGAAACAGCAGACCGTTGATCAGCTGAACATCAGCGGCAAAGCTCTCGGTGAGCTTATCAAGCTTGTTTTGGATGAAAAGGTCAGCCGTGCAAACGCCAAGAAGATCCTCAGCGCAATGTTTGAGGAGGAGCTCGATCCCGCAGAATATGCCAAGGCAAACGGCTTCATCGTCTCCAACGATACCGGCGCAATGGAGTCTGTTATTGCAGCAGTCATCGCTGCAGATCCCAAGTCTGTCAACGACTACAAGAACGGCAAAGAGAAGGCTCTCATGGCTCTCTTCGGCAAGTGCATGAAGGAGCTGAAGGGCAACTGCAACCCGCAGGTACTCCGTGAAATGCTTCTCAAAAGCATTGAAAATGCGTAACTAAACATTTAACAGTCACAACAAAAGTCTTTGTTGTGACTGTTTTTGCATAATTTAATGCTGTGTGATATGATGGAAATAAGAGAGTGCTAAATAAGAATTTGGCGAGGTGAAAAAATGCGCACGGGGAAGGTCGTTGTAATGCCATACGATGCAGCTTGGCGTTCAGCTTTTGAAAAAATAAAAGGTGAAATTGAAGAAGCGATCGGCAATTTGATCATAGGCATTGAACACGTCGGAAGCACCTCTGTCGAAGGAATGTCTGCCAAGCCTTGCATTGATATTGATGTAATTATTAAGGATCACTCGGCATTTGCTGCGGTGGTTGAGGGTTTGAAAGCAATCGGCTATATCCACGAGGGCGACCTCGGCATCAAGGACAGAGAGGCATTCAAATATAGGGATAAGCCACATTTGATGATGCATCATTTGTATGTATGTCCGAAATACTCGGAAGAACTGCGCCGCCATATTACCTTCAGAGATTTTCTTCGAAGCAATCCAAAAGCGGTTAGAAAATACAGCTTGATAAAAGAAAAAGCCGCCGAGCTGTTTCCAAACGATATAGACGGATATATAGAGTATAAATCACCGTGCATTGAAGAGATGTATAAAGAATGCGGTTTGAAATAAATTGAGGTTATCAAATAGTTAGAGGGAAAATGACATGGAAAACAACATTTCTTGTTTGCGCTGCGGCAAAAAGATGAACCATATCGGAACGGAGAAATTGCAGCTGGGTCAGACCGGCTGGATACTTGGCGACCTGCCCAATTTGCTGGCAGGGGCAATGGAGGTTGATATTTTCAGCTGTCCAAACTGCAGAAAACTGGAGTTCTTCGTGGCAGATAGCGAAGAAGAGGACGCATTGCCGCAGAAAAAATGTCCCAACTGCGGAAAAATGCACGATTTCGATTATCCCAAATGCCCCTTCTGCAAACACAATTACAACCAATAAAACTGTATAAAAAACTCCGTGCCGAATGTTCAGCACGGAGTTTGGTGTTTAGAATAATATTGCGGTTCACAGCAGCGAGAGCGCAAGTGCGGCTATCAAAATCAGCACGCACAGCACAATGGCAGCGATGTAGATGCGTTTGAGCAGCTTTTTGCCCTTTTCGCCACGCTTTTCAAGAAAGAACTGGCACAGCGCAAGTGCAGAAAAGAGCAGCACGCAGAATGCATTGTAAATGAGCACGGGGAGAGGTCTGTCGGTGAAAAAATTCACGGCACCGGCAGCCAGCCACACGGCGGAGAGGATCAGCCATTGATACCATTTTTTCATATAATCGCCTCCGAATAACCGATGTTTTATAATTTCATTATATCAAAAAACGCGCAAAAAATCAAATATATAAAACATTATCTTTAGTGGCATAAACCTTTGGAATGTGCTTGCCAAAAGGTATGGGCATTTCGAGATAGACGGTGACTTCGTCCTCGTGGGAGAAAGGCTGAATTTTAAGTATACCTTCATTGGCGGCAAGGTGGCGGACATCAATGACCCAGGATTCCGTGTTTTCGGTGTTGCCGTAGAGATAGAAATCGGAAATCATTTGCCCGTTGGAATAAAAGGCGGCAAGGTTGCCCGTGGCTTTGATGACGAGATAGGTGGTGCCTTCCGGCCAGCAGATTCGGTATTCTGCGGTGCGGTCGGAAAGATTGAGGTGGGAGAGCATATCGTCGGCAGAAAGAGTGTTCTCTGTTTCGGTAACGGTGAGCTCGGTGAGGGGAGTTGGAATATATTCCTTCGGAGCTTCCAGAATGATTTGGACACCGTCGATCTTTGTAACAGCAGAGGTAAGCGGAATTTTACGTCCGTCGGTGAGGGCAACAATGGGAGCAAGACCTTCGATCTCCAACAGAGTAATGCTGTTTTGGGAGAGAGCAACCGGCTGTGCGGTGATGTGATCTACGGAAAGTCCTGCCAGATCCATGTTTACGGGAATAAAGAAACAGCAATCGGAGGGAACATCGAGTGTAAATGAAAGGGTGCGGTCGGAGAAGGCGAGTTCAAACGTTGTGTTGGGATAGGCAGGACGTTTGGTGAGGCGCAGATGATTGTTGATAAACAGAAATGCACCTTTTCCGTCAGTGCGCAGCGCACAGCGGATGGTATCGGTATCAAAGTAATCTTTTGGCATTTCTTCCGGCATAACAGAGTGCATGGGAGCAAGAAGTTCACCGTAGTTGTGAATAAACTCGTGGATCTTTCCCAAACGGAAATAGCTTTCGCGGATTTGTCCGTTGTCTCCGAGAGGCGACTGAAAATCATAAGAGATCAACGGATAGTCATTGGGATAACCGGTGGCTTTGCTCTCCTGCATATATGTTTTGCCCTTGGGGTTGAGACCGCCGTGATACATATAATAGCCGAGAAGATTGGCGCCGCTGCCCAACTTGCAGATAGCCAGAGCCTCTACATCCTTGCTGTTGAGCATCGGTCTGCGGTGATATGAAATTTGATTTCCTCCGCCAAGCTCGCAGGTGAAAAAAGGAAACTTTGCCATAAACTGAAGAGAGGAAGCGGTGACAGCATTGTCGAGAATATCGGTGCCAATGTCGCAGGCATCGGGAGCATGGGAGAAAAAGTAGTTGGCATTATAGGGCAGAGGGTCGATGTGTTTATCCCAGGGACGGCAGGGATAGCCGCCAAACATGGGGAGAAGAGTTTCGGGGAGGGAGGCATTGCCCCACGCAGTAGCGGTGAAGAGCGGGGCAGTCAAGCCGTTTTCAATAACAATGCGGCGAAGCTTCTCCATATAATCGGGGCGTTTGGTCATCTCATTTTCTATCTGGATGCCAAACAACGGCAGATTTTTAACCTGTTCGGCAACATTTTTAATATAGCGGCAGACATAACCGAAATAAGGTTCCTTTTCGCTTCTGAGCTGTCCTGCGCACTTTTCACAGAGCCAGTCGGGGAAACCGCCGTTACGGCATTCTCCGTGAGCCCAGGGACCGATGCGAAGGCAAAATTCAAGACCCGTTTCAAGGCAAAGCTCTATAAAACTGCGAATATCACGGTTGTCGGAAAAATCAAAACAGCCTTCATTCTCTTCATGGTGTATCCAAAAAACATATGAAGCAACCACATCAATGCCGCCTGCTTTCATTTTAAGAAGTTCTTCCCGCCAGTTTTGGCGTGGAACACGGCTGTAGTGCAGCTCTCCCATAACGGGAAGATAGGGACGTCCCTTTTTAAGCAGCATATGGTCGGTGACAGTGATGGTTTCATCCCCGAAAAGGGGGAGGGTAGTCGGATGAGGAATGGCAGAAGGAATATGGAAAAGCATAATAATACTCCTATTAATAAGTTGAATGTGCGACAAACATTATTATAGCACGGCAGAAGAAAGCGGTCAAGCAAAGCAGAAAGAGCAGACAAAAATGTAAGGTTTGAAACAGAAAGTTGTCTTTTAAGGTGAAAGGAGGATGGCGATGGAGGACAGAGAAATTGTGGAGCGCTATTGGCAGCGGGACAGCGACGTTATAGCGGTGACTGCAGAAAAATACGGCGGATTTTGCATGAAAATATCCGAAAACATTGTGGGCAGCAGCCATACCGCAGAGGAATGCGTCAACGATACATGGCTTGCCGCATGGAATTCTATGCCGCAAAACCGCCCCAACAACCTGAAGGCTTATCTCGGCAAAATTGTGCGCAACATCTCCTTCAACCGATACAAGAGGACAAACACCCTCAAGCGTGGCGGCGAGATCGCTGTTGTGCTGGATGAATTGGCGGAGTGCGTTTCGGGCAGAGAGGATGTGGAGCAGGCGGTGGATGAAAATGCACTTATCTGCGGAATAAATGCCTTTTTGGCGGAGCTGCCGACGGATAAACGGGAAATATTCGTCCGCAGATATTGGTATGCCGAAAGCGTGAAAGATATTGCAAAGCGCTGTGGTATAAGCGAAAACAATGTGTCGGTGACGCTTAACAGACTCAGAAAAAAGCTGGCAGAGCACTTGGAAAGGGAGGGTTTTGTGCTGTGAAGAAGGAATTGTTGTTTGAGGTCATCGGTGGTATCGACGATGGATACATCACCGAAGAAAACATAAGGAAAAAGAGCGGAAACATTGCAAAATATGCCGCAATCGCCGCAAGCATCCTGCTGGTGGCGGCAATTGTTGTGGTGTGGGGTGCTGTTGAAAACAAATTGCCGCCGGATATCGATAAGGACAAGTTTTTCGATGATCATCTCGAATCTGTGGAGCTTGTAACCTATAACGATGCGTATTACCAGATAATCGGCGGGGAGGATGTTAAAACGCTGAAAAAGTTCAATTTGCCAAGCCGCATAACCGAAGATATGGTGGGTGAAAAGCTGGGAGAAGCCGCGGGTGGCAAGTGCGAGGGAGATATCTACCGATATCTGCCATACGGAGAGAGTTGCAATGCGGTATGTCTCTTCAGCGAGGATGGCGAGAGCTATAAGTTTGCGCTGTTTTGCAACTTTATCCACCGTGACGACAGCATTTATGAGACGGCAGATGAGATGTTTGCCATCTATGGAGTGAGTGCCGCAGAGGATGTTGCAAGTATAGCGTTTGATGGGAAAACGATAACCGACAGAGAGGAGATAGCAGAAATTTTCAATGCTATCTGCTCATCAGAAGCCATGGGAAATGCACAGTTTCAGCAGAATGTTTTTGGCGGCAGGAGTGAGGATGAACAGCAAAGGCTCAGCACAGAGCTTGCAGAAAACTGCGCCGAGGTGAGAATGGAGACGACCGCAGGTGTGGTTATAGAAAACCTGCTCTATTACCGCACCGGGCAATATCTTCATTGGAGCCTTAACTATTATAAAACGGCGGTGCAGATCGGATGAAAAAGAGCGGACCCACATTTTTCGTGAGTCCGCTCTAAAATTTTGTCATTTTGCCGCCGTTTCGGAGGCGTATTTGGCTTTTGTGGCAAGCCCGCCCCTGATGTGGCGTTCACTTTTGTTTTGTTCAAGCACGCTTTTCACCCGGGTGCAAAGCTGTGGGTTAATTTTTCGAAGTCTCTCGGTGACATCCTTGTGTACGGTGCTTTTGGAGATACCAAACCAAGCCGCCGCTTTTCTAACAGTCGCGTTATTTTCAATTATGTAAAGCGCAAGCGTAACCGCCCTATCCTCCGGCAGACCGTTCAATTCGCGACCCTCCCTGCATATAAGTTACGGCATCGCGTCAGTCTGCGTCATCGCGCGAGCCTTAATTATCTATATGCGGGGGAGAGAGGGAAGATGCCTGAAAATATGTATTTTATGGCAGGGGTTACAGTCTCTTTCTCTTCATGTTCAGGTTGGTCATAAAAAACAGCGTGATAAACGGAATGAGATGGATAAACGACCAAATCAAAAATGCAAGTCCCATTGCAAGGTCGGCGGGGTCTCCCTGATAAGAGACGAAGACTCCGAATATTCCCAATATGCCCCAAAAGAGGGTGCCGACGGTGGCAGAGATATATGCAAGCACTTTGACGATGCGTGAGCCGCTGGCGAACGCAATGATGGGGAAAAGAAAACTGAACAGATTGAAAAGGATGACCACGGCAATGTAACCGAGTATGGAGCCGATGGTGAACTCGGAGCCCTCGAAAATTGCAGGAATTATGCAGCCGAAAACAGAGACGACGATCTGCAAAAGGAGGGTGACAAGCAAAATCACTTTGTTGCGCTTAAGACCTGCAACGTGCTTTTCAAGCCTTTGAAGCTCAAGCTGGGCCTGCTTTCTGCTTGCCTCCTCAGCCTGTGCCTTTTGCGCAGCAAGTCGGGCATATTTGGTTTGGCATTCATCAAGCAAAGCAGCGGAATCGTTCCAGGATGGAATGGATTCCAGCTTTCTTATGGCAGCTTCGTAGCCGGAAAATGTGTTTTGGGACATATCAGCAACAGCAGCGTTGTAAATTGCGGTTTTGGTGCTGATATCGGCCTTTTTGGTGCAATCGTCAGCGAGGAATGCCGCATTTTTGTAGTCGCCTGCCTGCCTGAACATTCTGGCGGCCTCGAGATAGTCGGAAGCCTTGGCGGCGGAATTCATTGTGCTGACGGCTCGGGCGTAGACAGATTCAAGCTTTGCACGGGCATTGCGGCTGCTGATTTGTGCATTGTAATCCTTGAGGAGCTCTGCGAATTCGGCATCTCCGAAGCGGAGCACTTTTTGATAATTGGGGTTGGAGTCAAAGGACTGGGAGCAGTTCTGCAGCTCATCCAGCTTGGAGACCTTCATATCAAGCATCAGCTTGTAGAGATAAGCCTGGGCATTTTCGGGGTCAATATCGAGAATGCGCTCGCAGTAGCCGTTGGCGCTGGCCCAGTTTTTGTCCTCCAAAAACATAAAGGCACGTTTGAGAAGTGTAGCAACATTGTTGCCCTCAGCCGCAGTAATGACAGTTTCCTTAACAACGGTCGTTTTAGGCTGGTCGGTGGGGATAAGCTTTTTAATGCCGTGGAGCAGATCCTGCATAAAGCCGATCTTACCCATATCCTGAGCTTGAATATAGGAGAACTCCTCCGGCAGCTCGTAGGGACTCATATCCGAATAGATGGGGATAAGTGTCTTCTTTTCGCCGTTTTTGATGAGGGAGAGATATCTGTTCCACTCGTTGCGAACCCAAACCGCATTAAAGTGTTCCGGCTTTGTGCCCACAACCAGCATCACCTTTGCGGAGTTGAGTGCCGCAAAGATATAGGGTTCATAGGCTGTGCCCAACTTGGATTCAAGGGTGATGCGGGCGAAGAACACCTTGTAGCCCTCGTCTGTCAGCGCTTTGTAGATATCCTGCGCATAGACGCTGTCGGGGGTGCGCATTCCGAGAGAGTCGGTCTCCTTGTAGCAGATGAAAATATCGAAAGGCGCCTCGCTGCGGGAGATGGCAAGGATGCTCTTTTGGATATCGTCAATGGTTTTTGCCTCGGATTCGTAGATCACGCGCTGATACAGATCCGCATATTTCAGGGCAGAGAGATAATCTTTGTCTGTGAGCACGGAGTTGTATTGGGTTCTGTTGACTGTGGGAACGCGGTTGTGAGAGACGGGGTCTTCCACATATTCGATGCCGTAGCGGCACAGCACCAGCGACCAATAGCTCTCGGCGTCGGTGTTGTCTTCGCTGAGGATCTGCTCATAGATCCCCGCTGCCTTGTCGAATTCGTTGTTACGGCGGAAATAGTTTGCACGGTCGTATAAATTCGCCTTTTTGTCGTCGTTCAGTTTGGGCAAGGTCTGTTTTGTGCCGCAGTATTCGCATTCCGCAACGGTCAAGCCGTCGGTAATTTCCAGCGTGCCGCCGCACATTTTGCATTTAAACAATGCCATAAAAACGCAACCTTTCAAGTCATATATATATACAGTATAATCTTTTTTGAAACAAAAAACAAGTAACCGCCTGCACAATATTACAAAAAAACAGCCGCAGATGCGGCTGTTTAAGCTTATATTATCAAAGTATCTGCACGAGCTTGAGTCCAATGCGCTTTTTCTCGGGCTCGCAGCTGAGCACCGAAACTTTTACGATATCGCCAACCTTCAGCACTTCGGAGGGATGGCGGATGTATCTGTCGGCACACTGCGAAATGTGGATGAGTCCGTCTTGATGTACGCCGATATCCACAAATGCGCCGAAATCCACCACGTTGCGGACAGTGCCGGTCAGTTCCATA
>JAFSHJ010000284.1 GCA_017440425.1 Oscillospiraceae bacterium
CACGCCGGCAAACAGGCTTACGGAATCAGTAGCCCCTGATACAATCCGCGCTTCGAGGCGCAGGCACGGATCGTTCACCACTAGTCGACGCTCCTTATCGTGCCGTGGTACTCACGACAGGAACGGCTGCCTTAATTAGGCAGCAAGTGCTAAATTATTGTTAGCGTTTATTTTTAAAATTGCGGCGTTTAAAGAGTTCCCGCTATCTCTGCCCGCTATTCATACTCTGAAATCCCCGTCGAAACCTTTACGCCCCCATATATGGGAGGGCAGGGTGTCTTTCGGCAGCCTGCCGACGGTAGCTAAGAGTTGTTTTGGTTAATTAAAGCTTTTGATCCATCTGGAAGCAAGCGTGATCCATTCCTGACATTCCGGAACGATGAGATTTCCATCAACAGATGTTGTGTCATCTGCCCGTGCCGTACCGTGAGGACCGTAGGGATAGATGTGCATCTCGCAAGAAACGCCTGCGTCTGCCATTGCGGCAGCAAAATCAATGGAGTTGCGAACAGGCACAAGCTGATCTGTAAAGGTGTGCCACAAAAATGCAGGAGGAGTATCGGAGGATACCTGCTTTTCAAGTGACAAAAGCTCCAGCATCTCGTTATCCGTAACTTTATCGCCCAGCAAATTGGCAAAAGAGCCGTAGTGTGCGGGTTTGCCGTTTGTAGGAGCAAGGATAACGGGATAGGAGAGAACCAGTCCGTTGGGTTTGTGTTCCTCATTATGGAATCCGAGAGCATCTTTTAGAAAATCTCTGTTCCAAAGGGTGCCGAGACTTGCTGCAAGATGTCCGCCTGCGGAAAAACCGCAGACATAAATTTTATCTTTATCCACCAGCCACTCTTCCGCATTGGCACGAACCATAGAGACAGCCGTTGCCAGTTCAAAAAGAGAGGTGGGGAAGTGAACGATGTTTTCAGCCGATGAGGTGGTGCTGTACCAGACAACAAAGCAGTTAAAGCCTTGATTTAGGAAGCCGAGAGCTATGGGTTCAGCTTCACGGTCGCTGGTGTGAGCATAACCGCCACCGGGACAGATGATAACGGTGGGGCGGTTTACCGCAGGAGTGCGGGTGTTATAGGGAACATAGCACTCAAGTGTGGGCTGATGATCACCGGTTTTTTCCAATCCAAGCTTTTGGTAATCAACCTCAATGTTGAGCTTTTGATGGAGCATCAGTCTCTGCCCCTTTCTTTGAGCGCACGCTGGGCGTCTCGCATGGCATCGCGCTTGGCCATATCCTCACGTTTGTCGTAAAGCTTTTTACCTTTACAGAGTCCAACCTGAACTTTTACGCGGGAGCCTTTGAAATAAAGGGAGAGAGGGATAAGCGTATAACCCTGCTGCTTTACCTGACCGAAAAGCTTGAGTATCTCACGCTTATGCATCAGCAAACGGCGGGGACGCACGGGATCACGGTTGAAGATGTTGCCTTTCTCATAGGGGCTGACGTGCATTCCTTTAATATAAAGTTCACCGTCGACAAAATCGCACCAGCTGTCCTTGAGGTTGACGGTGCCCTGACGCAGAGATTTCACCTCTGTGCCGAAAAGCTCAATACCGGCTTCATAGCTTTCCTCCACAAAGTAATCGTGGCGTGCCTGGCGGTTTTGTGTTATTGTTTTGATTGCATCACGTTCAGCCACGACACAACCTCCTGTCTGCTTTGTTATGCTTGAATGAAGCACATATATTATATATCATTTGCGGTGAATTGTCAAATATATTCCATCGACACGGCTATCTGTCGTTGAGCGTGAACTTCCATTTGCAGCAACAGGAGCTATCCGTAATATCGGGATAGCAGCTTACACATTCGCAGGTTATTCTGTCGTCAATGGTTTTGGCAAATCCGCTGTATTCAATTATGCCCACAGATTTGCAGGGGTGAAAGGGCATACCTTTTCGCTCTCTTGCCCGTTGCACACGGCAATCCACAGAGGTGTATGTTAATGTGTTGCCGTCAATTTCAATTTTATCTTTATTTATGTTGGCATAAAATCTGAGTGACAGCGCTTTTGCAAGTCCGTCGAGTCCGGGATGCTCCTCAAGCTTCAAAAATTCCTTAATTTTCTTTGCTTCAATAACGGTGAAGCGTCTCCAGGCTTCGGCATCGTGGAACATTGCCTCGTCCATACCCAGCTTTTGCTCCACAGATTGAAACCATACACCGTCCATTGCCAGCCAGTTTTTGGAGTATATCTCGATCAGTTTTATGAGTTCCTCTTTGGAGTATTGGGATAAATTTTCAAAATTAGTCATTTGGTTTGTCTCACTTTAAATTTTGATGCGTCAAAAAAGTTGTTCGGAGAGGTCTATCAGCTCAAAGCGGTTTCTGGTGCATTTCAGTACACCCTCACGCTGCAGCTTTCCGATTTCGGAGGAGAGACCGCTGCGCTCCACTTCAAGATAATCCGCAAGGGCCTGACGGTCATAGGGAATATCAAAGGTGTTGCTTTTGTTTTTGGAGGATTGAATAGTCAGGTAGGTGAGCAGCTTCTCACGGGTGGTGCGGCGGGAGGTTATCTCTATTTTCTGGTGATACAAAAGGTTTTTGTCCGCCATTATCTTCATTAAATTATATATCATCTGCTGATGAAAGCTGCAGGCATGACCGCAGGAGTGCATTATCCTCACACAGTCTATAAACATAACCTCTGCATCTTCTGTGGCAATGATGTCCACGGGCAAGGTTTTTACACCTGCGCAGGCAAAGGATTCGGCGAAAAGCTCGGCAGGGGCAATGTCTGTGACAATGCTTCTGTTGCCGAAGTAGTCTACACGCACGATCTGTGCAGAGCCGCTGAGAAGAATTCCCACGTATTTTGCGGGAGAGCCTTCCGCAAGTATCGGTTCTTTCTTATCAAATGAGACCAGCTTTGCTCCGAGACAGCCCAACATTCCGGGAATGTCGTCGTCGGAGATATCGTGGAAGAGAGAGCAGTTTCGGAGGATGGGAAAAAATTTTTTCATAAAAACCTCTTTTGTTGAAAAATCAACATACATTATGAGATAATTATAGTAAAATGAAGGCACAAAGTCAAGAGGAGGTCAAACCATGATAAGAAAGATAATAAAGATAGATCAGGAAAAATGCAACGGATGCGGGGCTTGTGCCGCTGCCTGCCACGAAGGCGCCATTGAAATGGTGAACGGAAAGGCTGTACTTACAAGAGAAGATTACTGCGACGGTTTGGGCGACTGCCTGCCCGCATGTCCCACAAACGCCATCACTTTTGAGGAGCGTGAAGCGCCCGCATATAACGAAGCTGCGGTGCTTGCGGCAAAACAGCAGAAAAAAGCTGCAGTCAAGCTGCCCTGCGGATGTCCCGGAACAAACTCCAAAGCCATTAAAAGAGAACCTGCAGCAGGTGAAGTTACAAGTCAGCTGATGCAGTGGCCGGTACAAATCAAACTTGTTCCGGTGAACGCCCCTTATTTTAACGGCGCTAATCTGCTTATAGCGGCAGACTGCACCGCCTATGCCTATGGAAACTTCCATCAGGATTTCATCCGCAATCATGTGGTGCTCATCGGTTGCCCGAAGCTGGACGAGGGCGA
>JAFSHJ010000285.1 GCA_017440425.1 Oscillospiraceae bacterium
CACCAAACGCATTATCGGCAACATTATGTACACCAAAGCGTGGCTGTTGGGCGAAGACGGAGAGAAGAGGGAGATAGTTTCCTTTGGTCCCATCTCCGTTGCACCCGAATATCAGCGAAAAGGGCTAAGCAAAATGCTTATAGAGCACTCCTTTGAAAAGGCACGGGAGATGGGTTACGGCGTGAACATCAACTTCGGCAACCCCGCCAACTATGTGGGACGCGGCTTTGTAAGCTGCAAAAAGAAAAACGTCAGCTTTATGGCAGACGGCAATTTCCCCACGGCGCTTCTTGTCTGTGAGCTTGTCCCCGGTGCGCTGGAGGGCAAAAAGTGGCAGTATATCCCCAGCAGCGCTGCAGATTGCTGCGATGACACCGCCGCTGTGGAAGCGTTTGACGCAGGCTTCCCGCCCAAAGAAAAGGCCTGGCGACCCAGTCAGGAAGAATTTTATATTTACAGTCATTCAAGCGTGGTCAGATGATCCCAAAAACTTTGCAGCTTTGAATCTGCAGGCAATTACAGCCCACCAAAATCCGGTGGGCTGTAATTTGTTTTTAATTTAACTGTTTTTTATATTCGTCTTGACTTTCACCCCTCAAATAAATATAATATATACTGAATCAATTATCGGAGGGAACACCGTGGACTTTGAACACATCTTTTCTATCGTTACCGAATTTGTAACCTCGTTCGGCATAAAGCTTTTGGGAGCTATTGTTGTTTTGGTTGTCGGCATCTACCTTATCTCCATCCTTTGCAAATGGATAAACAAATCTCACAAATTTGACAGGATCGACAGCAGCCTTCGCTCCTTCCTGAAAAGCTTTACCAAAATTGCTTTGTATATCATTTTGATAATTACGGTCGCAATGATTTTAGGTGTCCCCGCCACCTCTTTCCTCACCATTCTCGCTTCCTGCGGCGTTGCCATCGGTCTTGCTCTTCAGGGCTCACTCAGCAACCTTGCAGGCGGACTCATGATCCTCTTCTTCAAACCCTTTAAAATTGGTGATTTCATCGAGGCTTCCGGCGAATCCGGCACTGTTGTGGAGATCTCCGTTGTCTACACAGAACTTCTTACACCCGACAACAAACGCATAACCGTCCCCAACGGCACCCTCACCAACTCTGTGATCAAAAATTATTCCGCAGAAGATACTCGCCGAGTGGATTTCACCTTTAACGTTGCATACGACAGTAACGATGAAACTGTTAAAAAATTGATAAGCGAGATCATTCAGGCACACCCGTTGTCTCTTGCGGAACCCGCACCCGTTGTTCGTCTTTCTGCCCACGCAGACAGCTCGCTGACATATTCCGCCCGTGTTTGGTGCAAAAATGCGGATTATTGGACAGTTTATTTTGATATTATGGAAGCCGTTAAAGCTTCTTTTGATAAAAACGGCATCAACATTCCCTTCCAGCAGATGGATATTCACATTAAAAACGACTGACATTGCTTTAAAGCTTTTATTTTCACCTAACAACAAAACCATCCGAAAATTTTTTCGGATGGTTTTAATTTTAAGCATTCCGCTGTTATCCCAAATATTCGCAGCGGCGGATGACATGGTTCTGAAACTCTATATCAAGCTCGTTAAAATATCCGCTCCACCCCCACACACGCACGATGAGGTTGGGATATTTTTCGGGATTTTTCTGCGCATCCAGCAGCCGCTCTCTGTTTATGGAGTTGAGCTGAAGCTGGTGTCCCCCCAGTTCCACATACAGCTTGACCAGCTGCGCCGTCTTTTCAATACCGATATCGTTGCGCAAAACCGAATCGTGTATCTCCAGAGTCAGCGGACCGCCGTTGATTATATCCGTCATATCGTATTTGGTGAAGGACTGAATGACAGAGAGCAAACCGTTGGTCTTCACATCCAGCGACGGGGAGAAGCTGGAGGAATAGGGCTCGGATGCCTTTCTTCCGTCTGCTGTTGCGGGACATTTTGCCGCTGTAAAGATATATTCCATGGCGCTGCCTGTGCCTGCCCGCCAAACTCCGCCGCTGCCGTTGCTGCGGTTGTTCATGCTTTTGGAGAAAACGCTCATCAGGTGCATGGCAATATCATCCGCCTCAGCATCGTTGTTGCCCATTTTAGGGCAGCTGCGCAGCGTGTTTCTCAGCTCGCTGAAGCCTTCAAAGTTACTTTCCAACGCCTGAAGCAGCTCTGCTTTGGTCACCGTCTGCTCATCGAAAACGCATCTTTTGACCGCCGCAAGGGCATCTGCTGCGTTGGATATGCCCGCTCCGTGGCAGCCGAAGTTGGTGTATTTTGCGCCGCCCCTCCACATATCGGCGAGCTTTTGGATGCAGCCGTCTATGAACAATGACAACAGCGGCTGATTTTTCTCCGCATAGCCGTAAACAGACTGTATGAGTCGGTCCGACTCACATTTGATGGCACTATCCACCTCCGCAAGAAGCTCGTCAAAGCTTTCGCATAGGTTCAGTTTTTGGTGCAGAGTGTTGTTCACCACCAGCGGGAAGTTGAAGGTTCTTATGTTGGGAAAATCCGCTCCGCTGTTGGGGATTATATATTCCCAACAGGCAGCAACAACATAGTTCAGGGCATCTTCCCTCTCATAACCCAGCTTCACAAGTCCCGGGACCACCACGTCGTCGTTGCAATATTGCGGAAAACCCAGTCCCTGCTTTGTGAGTTGTGTGGCCTTGACGTAAATTTCATCGGGAGTGTTTTTGCCGACACGCAGGTTTATTTTGGGATCGATGAGGTTCAGCTCAAGGGATGCCCTCATACACATCTCCGACAGCTCGTTATACATGCTGTTTCCCTCTTTGTCAAAGCCGCCCAGCACCATGCTCTGTCCGTTATCTCCCTGCTGCACACCGGTGTAGAGATCGCTGTCGTAATTGATGGAGATGAAAAATGCCTCCAGCGTTTCAAAAATCTCCTCGTCGGTCACGCCGTTCTTTTTATCGTTTTCGTAAAAAGAATACATATATTGATCAAAGCGGCCGAAACCCAGATGGGCAGCCTTGTCTATGCGTAAAAAATAGATGCAGAGCTTGATGAACACGCAGGCCTCATAGAATGTGGACGCACCTTTGTGAGGCACATTCTGCAGCGCATTGCAGAGCCGCCGGTTTGACCTGACGGTTTCACGGTATTCATCGCAGACACGGATGCATTCATCCAGCTTTTCGAGCATCCGCATTCCGTATTCTTTTTTTGCCTCGTCTTCCGCTGCCGAAATGCTCTCCGTAAGCTCTTTGCGGGTGGCATCGAAACCCATTGTGATAATGCGTTTATAGTTTGGGGAGACGTTGCCTCCGTCGGCGCCTTTCAGCGGCTTGCCGCAGCCCATATTAAAGCCGAAGAGATCCACGGGATAGAGGATGGGACTTTCGGTCTCCTTCGTTCTGTACTGTCTGTAGCTGTTGTCTTTCAGCTGTTTGAGCAAAGCTTCAACAAGTTTTGTCATAACATCACCCTATAATACCTTAAATGCAATTCCGTTTTTATCAAAAATTTCTTTCGGGATGTTCACCGTCATCCCCTCATCAAAATCGGGACGGTATTCCCTGCCAAGCATTTTATATTTTCCGCCCGCCATTTTGTTATACGGCAGCAGCTCCGCATAGCTGACACCGTTCTCTTTAAGTATCTTCACTATTCCCTCTGTGTTTTCGGCGGTGTCTGTCACGGTGGGGATAAGCGGTATGCGCACCACAAAATCCTTGCCGCTTTGGGCAAGCTTTGAGAAATTTGTCAATATCACCTCGTTGGATACACCCGTATATCTTTTGTGCTGTGCCCCATCTGCCAGCTTTAAATCGAACAAAAAGAAATCTGCCGATAAAAGTGCTTTTTCAAACACGTCCTCACCGCAAAAGCCGCAGGTTTGTATTGCGGTGTGCAGCTGCCCCTTCAGTCCGGCAAGGCATTCGAACAAAAAACTGCTCTGCATAAGCGGCTCACCACCGGAGAAGGTCACTCCTCCATTTTTCAGCAGCTTTCGGTTTTTTAAAATTTTCTCACACAGCGCCCCGCTCTCCATCCACTCACCGCAGACACGCAGCAGTCCCTTTGGACAGTTTTTAATGCTTTCCAAAGTAAAAACCGTTTCTCCGTTCTTTTTTTCCGCACTGTTTATGCAGTTTCCGCAGCCAATGCATCCGTTTGGGCTTCTGACTATTTCGGCGGTGCTGCGCTGTCCCTCCGGATTGTGGCACCAGCTGCATCTCAACGGGCAGCCTTTTAAGAAGATGCTACTTCTTATGCCCGGTCCGTCATAGACAGAAAACTCCTCTATGCTGAACACACATCCCTGCATCTCACCGCCTCCTTTTGCTTTTATTTTAAAATATCACCATTGACAATACAAGAATGATATTATAAAATTATAGACAGAAGTTAAGATTTTGGAGAAACTTATGATACAGCACCAGATATCCAATTCTTTGGGAAATTACAACTATAATGCCTATATTTACAAAACTGCCCTTTGGCCGCCCCACTTTCACGGAAATTACGAACTTATATATGTGTTCAGCGGCACGGCGGAGGTCTCGGTAAATGGAGTTTCCGACACACTTCATCCGGGTGAGCTGCTGTTTATCCCACCGCACTCCGTCCATTCGCTGACAGTTGACGAGGGCGAGACCTGGGTGGGCGTTTTCTCGGAGGATTTCATCTCTGCCTATGCACAAAACAACAAATACGCAAGATATTCAAAATTCAGGTGCAGCGAAGACGTGGAAGACACCCTGAAAAAATTTTTGTTTTTCGAAGGCACTCCCGAACGCTATCTCTGCATCTCCTGCCTTTATATGGTGTGCAGCGAATGCCTTAAAAATGCCGTCTGCCACACATCGGAGCAAAACAGCAACTTTGTCTACAGCGTCGTCACCTATATTTACGCAAACCTGAACACAGACATCACGATGAAAGGGATAGCGGATTCCCTGAACTATGAATATCACTATTTCTCCGCCCTGTTCAATCAATATTTCTCCATACATTTTAAGGGTTTTATAAACATGTTCCGCTTTGAAAAGGCCTGCTCTCTTTTGAGCGACAGCGCCAACACCGTCACCTATGTTGCGGAGTGCTGCGGCTTCGGCAGTATCCGAAACTTCAACAGAGTTTTTAAAAAGTTCTGCGGCTGCACGCCCATGGAATACCGAAAAAAACAACTAAAAAAATGAAGGCTTGAGTTTTCATTCAAGCCTTCATCTGCATTATCCAATAAACTATCCCATACACCACGCTTGCGGCGGTGCCGTAGACGATGACCGGACCTGCAATGGTGAACA
>JAFSHJ010000286.1 GCA_017440425.1 Oscillospiraceae bacterium
TAAAGCTTTAAAAAAGCATATAACGGTCGGAATTTTGCTTCCGACCGTTATTTTTAACGAAAAACAACAATTAGCGCAAAATAAACAGTTGAATTTTGTGTTTGATAATGTTATAATTATATCAAGATTCCATATCGAAAAGGAAAACTGTAATATAAAATAGCAGGAGGAAACGATAATGGGTAAATTTGTATTAAAAACAACAGCAACAGGTTTTAAGTTCGATCTTAAAGCAGGCAACGGCGAAGTAATTGCAACATCCGAAGTTTATACAACCAAGAATGCTTGCCTCAACGGCATCAACAGCGTTAAGACAAACTGCGTTGGTGAAATTGAAGACCAGACAGTTGAAAACGTTGAAGCTGTTAAGCATCCTAAATTTGAGGTATACACCGACAAATCCGGTGAATACAGATTCCGCCTTAAGGCTAAAAACGGCGAGATCATCGCTGTATCCGAAGGCTACAAGAGCAAGAGCGGCTGCCTCAACGGCATTGAGAGCGTAAAGAAGAACGCTCCCGAAGCTGAGACTGAAGAAGTTGAATAATTTTAACCCGAACACCAATAGTTGAATGCTTTCCGCACCCGACGGTATTTATGCTGTCGGGTGCATTTTTTTGAAATGAGTTCCTCCTGCGCCTGCACCCCGCCGCCCTCGCTCCCGCCTTGCGGGAGACTCCCATAGGGAGTACCGCCACTAAACGTGGCGGCGAGGGCGGCGATGTGCAGGCGCTTTGCGGCACTTCCGGCGAGAGAAAGCGGGAGGAGCGCAAAACTTTGGAAAAACAAAAAACCGCAGCAGTAAGCCACGGTTCATAGAATAAAAAGAGATGGTTATTTTGAAAATTCCTCACTGGATGCAATGATCATCTTTTCAAGTTCTTTAGCGGCAATGCTGAGGGTGCGGTCGCTGTGCTTGACAAGGGTGATGTGTCGCTCGGGAAGGTTGTCCTTCAGGTCAAGGACAAAGAAGCTGTTTTGATCGGATTCGCTTTTGATAAAATCTTCGGGGACAAAGCCGATACCGAGATCGTTTTTGACCATTGGAAGGATCTGCGCAGCGGTAATGGCCTCAATATCGGGGGAAAAGCGGATGCCCTTTTCGGTGAAGAGATTGGTGTAGAAATCGTGGGTCTGGGTGCTGGAGGGGAGAGAGATAAGGGGATAATCCTCAAGGTCGCGGAGGGAGACGGGTCTCTCTGCCAATTCCGAGAATGCGCATCCGCAAACTGCAACGTCGTGAATTGTTTTGAGGGGACGCTCTTTAAAATTTTTGTCGGTGACAGAGGGGGAAAGCACCACGGCGAAATCCACCAAAGAATTTTTCAGAGCATTGAGAGCCTGAGGGGTGGAGTCGTTGGAGAGGCGGATGCGTATACCGGGATAGAGCTGACGGAAACGCTTGAGCACCGGCAGCAGGAAGCAGTGAACGGCAACATAGCACACACCGATGGTTATAACACCGCCGTGAAGACTTTTGTCAAGGGCAAGTTCATCCTCACCGGCCTTGATGTGCTCAAAGGCAATGCGGATGTGAGCATAGAGCTTTTCGCCTTCGGGAGTGAGCTGAACACCGCGGTTGGAGCGGATGAAAAGTGTGCATCCCAGCTGCGCCTCAAGGTTTTTGATGGTTCTTGTGATGTTGGGCTGGTTGTTCAGCAAAACCTCAGCCGCCTGGGTGAAGCTTTTGTGCTTTGCAACATAGTAAAATACACGGTAGCTGTCGTAACTTATATACAATTGAGGACACCTCTTACAAATTTTGATTATATCAAAAGAGTATATTGATAATATATATTATACATTTGAAGTATATTGCAGTTTATATTATAATATCATCGTAGAGAAAAGTCAATAGATAAAATATAATGTATTTTTCTTGAAAAATGTGATAACCACTGAGAATCATAATAAATACTGATGAGAGCAGAGATGCCGATATCTTTCCCAAAGATATCGGCATTTTTGTGTTTTGTCGCTTGATAAATTGATTTTTCTCACTTATCAATTTGTTGTTTAAGTTGCTCCCAACTTGAAATCGTAAACACATCGTTATAATGTGGTGCGTTGTGTGTTGCACCAACATAGAAAATGGGAAAAAGCCCGGCGTTTTTGGCACCCAACACATCACATTCATAGTTGTCACCAACATACCAGACATCTTCCGGATATAAATCCGCTTTTTCCAAAGCAAGTTCAAAAATTTTTCTGTCGGGTTTGCGAAAAAGATATTCGCTGCTTGCAAGGATAAATTCAAAATTGTGTTGAGGGAGCAGCTGCGTAATGTGCTCTTCTACAACCTCTCCGCAGTATGAGATGTTACTGATAACGCCTGTGCGGATGTTTTGCTTATCCAAAAAATCCAAAAAATCCACTATACCATCGGTGGGGGTGCAGGTATGGGCGGCATTCCAAAAAATTCTGTCAATTTCCTGCGGGCTCAAAGAAAGCTCTATGCCCAAAGATTGATATAAAAATGCGTTGAACATATAGTTCGGTATCTCAATTTGGAATAAGTGGTATTTATTGGGGTCATCTCTGTTTAGATAAGAAAAGAGTGTATCGGCGACTGCCTGTACCTCCTCAGGAGTGGAGCTGTGTTTATTTTTAGTTGCGTATTGCAAAACGGCTCTGGTGCCTGCAATGCCGTCATAAGGAGTTTCATTTACCAATGTTTGACCATAGTCAAACAGAATCATTTTTGGTTTTTCCATAGTAGCATACCCTGGCTGCGCTTTTATTGCGCAATGTTTTGTCTGTATTCCGCAAGGAGAAGATCCAGCATTCGTCCGTAGCTGCGGATGCCGTCGGACTGATTGTTCGCTTTGAGATAGGTGTCGTTTATCTTGTTTGAGGTCTCGGCAATGGGTCCCTCAAATTGCTTCCAGTATTCGCTGTTGGCGGCATAGTCTCTCAAAATCCCATCGCAATAGGTGTAGTATATCTCAACGAACGCATCGTAATCCACACCGTAAAGTGCGTTCATGGCTCTTGTGAGAGCTGCAAGATGTCCGCTGTATTTGAAGTCAATGCTTCCCGAAGTGCGACAGGCGAGATATGCAATAAAGTTTGCCTCATCCTCACGCATAAATCCGCGGAGATGCGTCTGCTCGTGGCACATTGTAAAGGGGATGTGATAGTCGGGCATATCTACGTTGATGTTGGATTCGGAGGTCATTGGTATAAATATGCCCGCAATATCCGCATAAGACATTGCACGGGAGAAAAACACGGGCTTGGGTGTGCTGTAGCGACCTTCAAATATGGGATATCTGGGATAAAGTCCGGAAAATGCATCAACGGCAAGGTCTGCGGTGGAGTGGATATCCTGAGAGAGAACAAATACACCGTTTTCGTCCTCTGTAACGTGCTGGCGCAGCTCGTTGGTGGTCTCGGCAAGATAGGTGCAAAGTGCGGTCAGCTCCTCAACGGAGGATTTGCGCACCTCAAGACCGCTGTAGTGGGAGAAGGTGAGGCGGTTGTAGTTTATGCCGCCCATAAGAACAAACATAAAATATCCCACCGAAACAATGGAGAGCAGCACCGAGAAATATCTTGAGCAGAGACGGAGCCTTGCGGTACGCACCGATGGGGCAGGTGTTTCATCACCGTCGGTGCTCTCGAGTGCAGGCTGATTTTTGCAGCGCACAAGCTTTACAATAAAAACTATCACCGAAATGATAAGCGAAATGCCTCCGAAAACAATTATCGCCTCTGCCACGGAGAAGGGGAAAAGTCCCGTCACGGCGGTGACGACCTGCGCAATGATGGGATAGACGGAGGAGGACCAAAGCTTTTCGGTGAGTGCTGCGTTGATGGTGGAGAGATATGTAAGCAGCAGTCCGATGGGGGTGAGCAGCAGGCAGGGCAGAGCCGAAAGCCAGATGCGTCCTGCAGATCTGTTCTTTTTTTGTGTTGAGAGCTTTGATGTCAAAGTGTTTTTAGGGGGTAAAAAGACAGCGTTTTTCATGTTTGCACCCGTTCAAAGCAAGATAATGGAGATGCCGTGGTTGGCTTTAGCAAAATCACGGTCATAGGATATGTCCGGGCAGGCCTCGATGATGCGGCGGGAGGAGGGATCGAAAGGGGAAAAATCCTCACCGCGGACCCAGTCTTTCACAGTACCGGCAAGTTTGCGTGCAGACAGCTCCCTTGCAACGGCAGAGCGGATAGCGCCGCCCCTTCCGGAAGAACCGTAACCGTGGATCACCTTGACAACGGTGCAGCCTCCCGCTTTTGCGGTGCGGATAGCCTGAGAGAGCATTTTAAGCGCAGCATCGGCAGTGGGCATCCCGAGTTCAAGGTTTATAATGTATATTTTTTTTGAGTGTTGGTTGGGTGATGGCATGGTGTTACTTTTTGCTGTCGGAGGGGAGAAGTGTAAAGATGAAAAGCATAAAGATAACGAACAGCGCACCGATGGTGAGAACGTCACGGAGAGTATCGTCGGAAGAATCGGAAACAGCGGTCTCATCGGAATCGGTGAGGGGGATGTTCATGTAAGAGGAACGTGCAGAGGGGAAAAGAGTGTTGCGGAGAAGAAGTGCGTTGGAATAAAGACGGTGAATGAAGCCTTTCATATGGCAGCCTCCTGAAATTATATAGTAATGTAGTGAAAAACGATATATATAAGTATAACATGAGAGTTGCGGTTTTGCAACCAAAACAGACAAGGCAGTATCTGGCAGAAGCTGCGGGAGCGAATTTTCAAGATGAAATATTGAAAAAAGAGAAGAGTTGAGTTATAATAAACTACGGAAAACATAGAAAAGGATTGACTGAATTGGATAACATCGAGGCAAAAGACTATACCGAATGGGCGAAAGGATATTTTGGAAACGACAGATTTGCCACCAAAACTACCGGAATTGAAATTGAAGAGGCACGCGAAGGCTATGCAAGATGCTCTCTTAAAATAGAAGATAAACACCTCAGCGCAATGAATGCGGTAATGGGCGGAGCGCTTTTTACAATGGCAGATTTTACATTTGCCATAGCCGCAAACTCCGGACAGCAGCACACCGTGCTCATGACAAGCAGCATCGTATATCTCTCCCCGGCAATAACCTCTAAGTTAACAGCAGAGGCAAACTGCATAAAAGCGGGAAAACGCACCTGCACCTATTGCGTTGACATTTTTGATGATAAGGGTGTCAAGGTGGTCACCGCAACCTGCGTGGGACACAGAGTGTAATTTTAACATATTGGAGTAAAAAGATGAAAGGATTTGTCCCGAAAGAGGCACTCTCGAAAGAGGGATATATTATAGACCAGCGAAAGCTGGGAAATATATTCTACGGGAAATACACGTCGGACTATAACGGCTGCGGCTGGATAGCGGCGTATAACCTGCTGAAGCTCTGCGGTGTATCGGTAGAGCCTGAGGAAGTGCGCTCAGCCTTGGAAAACAGCCTTAGGTTCGGCGGAAAATTCGGAACATTTCCTTTCGCAATAAAAAAATATCTGAAAAAGCATCTCTCCGTCAAAATGAAGGTGAGAAGCAGAAAGCAGCTGAAAAAACTGTGCTGCGGCAAGGGGATACTGCTTTATTGGACAGGGAAGAGTGCCCACAATGCGGTGTTTTGCGGTTGCGAAGAATGCAAAGATAAAATCAGGCTGCTGAATGATGTTTGCGGAAAAGAGCAGACGGTGAACACCGAGAGCTTTTTGGCAGAGCGGATGCGGTTTCCGTTGTGCCTGATGTTTGAGGTAGAATAAGGCAAAAAAGTGAGGATAGAATACATTGTTGTCGCAAAATGCGATGATAAATTATTTTATTTTGAAAATTTTGCTTGACATTGTATTTGGTATATGATATAATTCTTAATGTTGTAAAGAAGATATCGCGGAGTAGAGCAGTTGGTAGCTCGTCGGGCTCATAACCCGGAGGTCGTTGGTTCAAGTCCTTCCTCCGCAACCAAAAAGAAAAGTCGCGCAAGCGGCTTTTTCTTTTTGTACTCTTCACTATTCTCCTTTCACTCTTCACTTTTCTCTGACCCTCCCGCACGACTTTTCCAGAGAAGAGATAAGAGAGAAGAGAGAAAAGAAAATGTAGCTTTTCTCCCGATAGTCGAAAAGCAATTTATTATATGGTGAAATCTCGTCAGTACAAATTTACATAAAAAAGCAAAATTATCTTGTTTAGCGCACTCTTTCA
>JAFSHJ010000287.1 GCA_017440425.1 Oscillospiraceae bacterium
GCAGACGGCGAAGCAGTTGCAGAAGCAGAAGTAACAGCTGATACCGATTGGTCCTGGACATTCGAAAATATGCCCAAATACCGCGATCA
Organism: Oscillospiraceae bacterium; assembly: GCA_017440425.1. GTDB lineage: Bacteria > Bacillota > Clostridia > Oscillospirales > Ruminococcaceae > SIG526. The sequence continues at coordinate 90 of JAFSHJ010000287.1, forward strand.
GGGCACCGAGATCGTATACACCATCACAGAAAACGCAGTAGCAGATTACGAAGCAGCAGTTGACGGCTTCAACGTAACCAACACCCACGAGATCGAGACCATCGACATCGACGTAAACAAGGTTTGGGAAGACGACGATAACCGCGACGGCAAACGTCCCGAAAGCATCATCATCAACCTCTTTGCAGACGGCGAAGCAGTTGCAGAAGCAGAAGTAACAGCTGATACCGATTGGTCCTGGACATTCGAAAATATGCCCAAATACCGCGATCAGGGCACCGAGATCGTATATACCATCACAGAAAACGCAGTTGCAAACTACACCACAACAGTTGAAGGTTTCACCGTAACCAACACAGTTATCCCCGTAGAAAAGACAAGCATCGTTATCGAAGGCGTTAAGTATCTCGACGGCGCAGTAAGCGGCGGCTTCAGCTTCCAGCTTGCAGATGCAGAAGGAAACGTTATCGGAAACGCAGAAAGCACCACAGACGGCAGCTTCGCATTCGAGACCATCGTATTCGATAAAGCAGGAAACTACACCTATACCGTAACTGAAATTGCAGGCGACGACGAAGAGATCATCTATGACAACGCTGTCTACACAGTATACGTAACAGTAACAGAGGCTGACAACGCTCTCAGCGCTGAAGTTTCCGTAGCAAAGAACGGCGAAAGCTACAACGACTCCATCGCATTCTACAACGAGACAGAAGAACCCGAAGAGATCATTGAAATTGAAGAAGAAGAAACTCCCCGCAATGACGATACCACCGAGATCATCGACGAGGACGTTCCTCTCACCGGCGACGACAACAATGCAATCTATCTTCCCATCATGCTCCTCTCCGTTGCAATGTTTGGCGTAACAGTATTCTTCTCCTGCAAAAAGGCAAAATAAAATAACCTGTAAAAGATAAAAACAGATCGGTAAGATGAACCTTACCGATCTGTTTGAATTTTACGGTTGTTTTATTGCTGTTTCTGCCACAGGGAGGGCTGTCTGTCGAAGAATACGTTCTTGCCGGAAATGCTGAGAGGAATTCCCTGCCAGATTATGTTCTTATCTTCAATGTAATCCATCTCTTCCATAGCCTTGCCCAGGGAGAACATAATGCGGTTGTCGATGCGCAGATCTGCCGCCGCAGATACAGCGGAGCCAATGGCAATGCCGAGATCCATGGGCGGGAAGACGCAGTTTGCGTTTGCGTTTTTGCATTCGTCGCAGTTTTTGAATCCGCACATGGAGCAATAGGGAAGACCGTACCAAACACGTTTTACACCGATCATAACCACAGCCTGTGCCTTCAGAATATTCATGGCGTCTCTTGTGAAATGTCCTTCCTCTTTGCCGAACTCCCGCAGACCGATCTCTTTGATTTTGTCGCTGAGCTTGACAATGTCTTCCCCCGTGAGCACCAGAGTGACAATGTTGTCCAAGCCTTTTGCTTTAGGTGCCGTTCTTGCAGCAGCGCACATCAGGGTGGCAGCCTCAAGAGCAGCCTTCTGTTCCATTTCTGCAGAGTTATATACCATTATATCACTTCCCTAAAAATATCTTCTGTATAAACAATACTACAAAGGCACCTGCTTGTCAACAGCGCAGAGAGGTTTGTGTTGCACGGAAGCGCAAAAACTCTCGAAATCCGTTGGTTTTTATCTGGTTTTGTGGTATGATAATCATATATACAACGGATATTACGGAAAGCGGTGTGGATATGACCGAAGTAGTGGCCGCCCTGATTTGGGATAGCGATAAATTTATGATATGTCAGCGCCCTGCGCACAAGGCGAGAGGTCTTCTCTGGGAGTTTGTGGGAGGCAAGGTTGAACCGGGTGAGACAAAAGAACAGGCACTCATCCGTGAATGCAGAGAAGAGCTTGACGTTACGCTCTCCGTTGGAGATGTGTTCATGGAGGTCGTTCACGAATATCCCGATATAACGGTGCATCTTACGCTTTTTAATGCAAACATTGCCGAAGGTATTCCGCAAAAGCTGGAACACAACGATATAAAATGGATAACACCTGATGAGATCCCGAACTATGATTTCTGCCCCGCAGATGAGGAGATTTTGATAGAAATACGGAAAAATGACAGCGAAAGAGACAGAGGTGTGAGAGGTGTTTGACTTCAAAGATAAAATTGCGGTTATGACGGGCGGCGCAAGAGGTATAGGCAGGTGCATACGTCAGCAGTTTGAGGCAGCGGGAGCCACCGTCTGTATAATAGACCTGCTGGATAACGATTATTTTGTGGGCGACATTGCCGATAAAACCACGTTGGAGCGTTTTGCCGAAAAGGTGATATCGGAGCAGGGCAGGGTGGATTACCTCGTCAACAACGCAGCACCTAAGATGTGCGGCATCACAAACGGCAGCTACGAGGATTTTGAATATGCGCTGAAAGTCGGAGTGACGGCACCGTTCTATCTTTCCAAGTTGTTTGCGCCTCATTTTGCAGATAAAGCCGCCATCGTGAACATCTCATCCTCACGCGACAGAATGAGCCAGCCGCAGACAGAGAGCTATACAGCGGCAAAGGGCGGGATATCTGCCCTCACCCACGCAATGGCGGTGAGCTTTGCAGGAAAGGTGCGGGTGAATTCCATCTCCCCCGGCTGGATAGACACCAACTACACCGTCTATGAAGGCGCAGATGCCGTTCAGCAGCCTGCAGGCAGAGTGGGAAATCCCGACGATATCGCAAATATGGTGCTGTATCTCTGTTCTGATATGGCAGGGTTCATCACAGGCGAAAATATCTGTATAGACGGCGGCATGACAAAACAGATGATATACCACGATGATCACGGCTGGACGCTGAACATGAATAAATAAGGTACAGATATGAATAAGTTTTTGAAAAACCTTGAGAAGATAGAGTTTGTGGTCACGTATGCCTGCACGGGAAGCTGCAAACATTGCTCCGAGGGTGACCACAAGCGCTGCGGAGAACACATCGAGCCGAATGTTGCCGCCGATGCAGTGAGGAAAATCACTGCGGCATATCAAATAAAAACGGTCATGACTTTTGGCGGTGAGCCGCTGCTCTATCCCGAAGCGGTGTATGCAGTTCAAAAAGCTGCTTTGGAGATGAATATACCAAAACGTCAGGTAATTACCAACGGATATTTCACAAAAGACGGCGGAAAAATCCGTGAAACGGCAGAAAAACTTGCAGCAAGCGGAGTGAACGACCTGCTTTTGTCAGTGGATGCATTCCATCAGGAGACAATACCGATAGATATCGTCAAGACGTTTGCGGCAGAGATACAGAAAGCGGGTGTTCCGATCCGTACACAGCCTGCGTGGCTGGTCAGCAGGGAACACGATAACCCATACAACCGCAAAACCAAAGCGATACTTGAAGAATTTGCCAAACTGGGGATAACGGAAAACGAGGGCAACGTCATCTTTCCGAAGGGCAGCGCACTGATATATCTCAAAGAATATTTTAAGGGCGAAATTGCGGAAGATCCCTAC
>JAFSHJ010000031.1 GCA_017440425.1 Oscillospiraceae bacterium
CAAAACGCTCTGCGTTTTGAAGACGGCGGCGGCGAAAGTCTTGCTTTCGCCGTCGCTGTGTCCCGTTACGGGACCTGCTTGGGGGATCTTCAGGTGCGGAATAAGCTTTTCACGTTCTGCCGCACCGCAAGTTTAAATTTTTATGTTATGCCTTGAGGCTGTAGCCTTCAGCAGCAAATCTTGCGATAAGTGCATCAACAGCCTTCTGCACCTCTTCACCGGAGAGTGTGCGCTCACGGGAGCTGAAGTTGAAGCGGATGGTAACGCTCTTGCTGTCGCCCATGGTATCGTCGGTGTAGCTGCCGATGAAGGTGTAATCAGCGAGGTTTTCGCAGTTTTCGCTCTCGATGATCTTTGCAAATTCGCCGAAGAGAACCTTCTTATCAGCCAGCAGAGAGAGGTCATAGCGGATGCTGGGGAACTTGGAGGGCTCATCGAATTCCATATCCTTCTTGCCGATGGATGCGAGGATATCCATATCGATCTCTGCGAAGATGACAGCGGCTTTCTTATCGATGTTCTTCTTTACAGAGGGATGAACTACGCCGAAATAGCCCAGCTTCTTGTCGCCGAGGGATATCTCTGCGAGGTTGATGGGATGCTGCCATGCGTGTGCGGGTTCGGTTCGCTCATATTTGAATGCAACGTTCTTGGTGATATCCGCAATGGAATCGAGAGCATTCTTAACGGTGAAGAATGCATCTTCCTCGCCGCTTACGCGGTCAAACAGTACGATACCAAGCTTTTTGCGCTCTACGCAGACGTTGTTTGCATCAACGCCGTCTACTACACGGGCAATTTCAAAGATACCGAACTTCTCGTCATACTGCTTGTTTTCAACAGCCATTGTGAGAAGAGTGGGAACCATGGAGTTTCTGAGGACGGTGAGATCGGTGGAGAGAGAGTTGACAAGCTTTACGTTGTTCTCAATTTCAACACCGATATCGGCAAACTTTCTTGCATCGCACCAAATGTAGGAATGGACTTCGTGCCAGCCGTATTTATCTGCAAGCAGATTCTTGATGGCAATGGTATCCTTACGGCTTGTGGTGCTTCTTACTGTGCGCAGGGGGCTTGCTGTTGTGGTGATCTCAAAGTTATCGTAGCCGTAAACTCTGGTGATCTCCTCGATGATGTCTGCCTTGATTGTAACGTCCTTGGTGCGTCTCCAGGAGGGAACCTCTACCTTGAAGTTTCCAGCCTCGTATTCCACCTTGAAGCCGAGAGCAACAAGAGTATCCACGATGCGCTCGTCGGAGATCTCGATGCCGGTATATCTATCGACAAAGGCTTTGTTGAACTCAAGTTTTACTTCGGGGAAGCCTTTAACTCTGACGTCTGTTACACGGGAGATGATCTTTGTGCCGGGATCGATGGTTGTGAGCAGGTCAAGATATCTGCCTGCTGCAACGATGGTGAGCTCGGGATCCAGCATCTTCTCGTAACGCATACTTGCATCGGTGCGGAGACCGAGACGTGTGGAGGATTTACGCACGCTTACGCCGTCAAAGTTGGCGGATTCCAGCAATACGGAGGTGGTGTCGTCCTCGATCTCGGATGCGAGACCGCCCATGATGCCTGCAACTGCAACGGGTTCGCCGTTGGAGCAGATCATAAGAGTGTTTTCGTCGATCTTGCGGGTTACGCCGTCGAGAGTTTCGAACTCAAAAGGAGTTTCGAAGCGTTTGACTTCGATCTTCTTAACCTTTGCATAGTCGAATGCGTGGGTGGGCTGACCGAGATCCAGCATTACGTAGTTGGTGAGGTCGGCAAGCAGGTTGATGGCACGGAGTCCGCAATAGAAAAGGCGGATGCGCATATTCACGGGGCTGACTTTTCTTGTGATGTTTTCTGCGATCACAGAGGTGTAGCAATATGCCAGCTCTTTGTCGATGATCTCAACATCAACTGCGGGAAGGTTTGCGATTTTTGCTGCGTCGTACTGGGGAACGGGCTTGAGCTCACGGCCGGTGAGAGCTGCAAACTCGCGGGCAATTCCGTAGTGACCCCAGAGGTCAGGACGGTTTGTGAGGGACTTGTTGTCCACCTCGAAGATGATATCGTCAACGGCATAGGCTTTCTTGAAGTCGGTGCCGAGGGGGATATCGTCGGTGATCTCCATGAGACCTGCCTTATCGGCGCTGATGCCCAGCTCTGCTTCGGAGCAGCACATACCCTGAGAGGTGTATCCGCCGACTGTTGCTGTAACGATCTTGTTGCCGCAAACGCTGCCGCCGTCGGTTGCAAAGGCGACCTTCATGCCAACGCGTACGTTGGGTGCACCGCAGACGCAATCTACCAGACCGTTGCCGGTATCTATTTTGAGAAGGTGAAGCTTCTTGGAGTTGGGATGATCCTCGATGCTTGCTATCTGTGCAACGATAACGCCGTTGGTATCGCTGCCTTTGACTATGATATCCTCAACCTCTGCTGTGGCGAGGGTGAAACGCTTGATAAGACCTTCGATGTCAAATCCGCTCAGGTCAACATAGTCCTGTATCCAATTCATTGAAATAAACATTATCTTTGTTCCTCCTGTCTTTAGTCCCTGCCGTTATCTCGAGGTGAACTGAGAGAGCGCCTTGAGGTTTCCGGAGTTGAGAACGCGGATATCCTTGATGCCGTTCTTCATCATTGCAAGGCGGGTAAGTCCCAGACCGAATGCGAAGCCTGTGTATTTTTCGGGATCGATTCCGCCGGCGGTGAGCACATTGGGATGGATCATGCCGCAGGGGCAAAGCTCCAGCCAACCGGAGTTTTTGCAGGTGGGACAGCCCTCGCCGCCGCAGATGAGACAGCTTATGTCAAGCTCAAAGCCGGGTTCAACGAAGGGGAAGAATCCGGGGCGGAGACGTACGTTGATGTCTCTCTCGAAAACTTCGGAGAGCATTGTCTTCATGAAATAGATGAGGTTGGAGATGGAGATGTCCTCGTCGATCATGATGCCTTCCATCTGGAAGAAGGTGTTTTCATGGCAGGCGTCGGTTGCCTCGTTGCGGAAGCAGCGGCCCGGGAAAATTGCTCTGAGCGGTGCACCGTATTTGCGCATAATGGCATTCTGTGCTGCGGAGGTGTGGGTTTTGAGAAGCTGTCCGTTGCTCAGATAGTAGGTATCCTGCATATCACGTGCGGGATGGTGTCCCGGAATGTTGAGCGCCTCAAAGTTGTGATATTCGTCAACGATCTCATCGTAATCTTCGATTGTGAAGCCCATGCTTGCGAAGATCTCTTCCAGCTCGTTCTGTACGATGGTGATGGGATGCAGGGAACCCTGTCCGCTCTTTGCGGGCACTGTGAAGTCGTAGCGGGGACCTGCTTCGATCTGGCGCTGTTCTTCCAGCTTTACAAGCTCATCTGCTCTTGCGGCAAGACGCTCTTCAACCTCTTTTTTAAGCAGGTTGATCTGCTGTCCTGCGTTTTTCTTTTCCATGGGGTCCTTGAGCTCTTTGAGGGATGTCATAAGCTCGGTGATGGCACCCTTTTTGCCCAAAAATTCAACCTTTGCCTTGTCAAGCTCTGCCGAGGACTCGGCCTTTTCAAGCAGCTCGTTGAGCTGTGCTCTCAAAGCTTCAATCTTGGTCAACATTTTCTTTCCTCCTAAAAAATTCTCTTTTTTAAACTGTTTTCTTCCCCGCTCCTCGGGGTGTTTGCGTTTGCACATTTGCAAAAAAACAGTCCTCCATCCCAACCAGGGACGAAAGACATACTTCCGCGGTACCACCCTTATTTTTGCACCAAGAGCAAACACTCTTTTGTCCTTTAACGGAGACTGCCGTTTCTGCCTACAGCCATACGGTTTGAGCAGAACCGCTCGTGAGTGAACTTCATTGCTTTTGCTCTGCGCGGCTTTCAGCCCGGGACCGCTGCTCTCTTTGTGAGCTTTTACAGCAACTACTCTCTCAGTCATTGCGTTTACCATACTCAACTATTATATCATACTTATTTTACAAATTCAAGATAATTTTTCATTGAATATTCCATTTTATTGTGCTATAATTATTAAAAATATGCCAATGATTTAACTGTTAGGATGTGTGCTTTATGATAAATGACGTTTTTGTGGAAAACATTGCAAAGAAAAAGAGAGGCCCCAGCACGATCATACTTAAAACTGTTATTATCCTCTCATCCGTTGTGCTTGCCGCTCTTGTGTTTTTTGCAGGAGTGCTTATCGCCCCCAGTTTTATATCCGCCCTCTTCTTCCTTGCACTTTTTATAATCTTTATGGGATATATTCTCACCACCGCCCTCAACGTTGAGTTTGAGACCTGCCTCACCAACGGCATCTTTGACGTTGACAAAATTGTCAACCGCCGCAAAAGAACAAGACTTGTCACCTTCAGATGCGAGACTGTGGAGACCATCGGCCGCTATAATCCTGCTGAACACGAAAACAAAAAATACGATAACACCTTTATTGCCTGCTCCGATATTGAAGACGAAGACGTTTGGTTCATGACCTTCCGTCACCATTCTCTCGGTCACGTGCTGGTGGTTATAAATGCAAACGACAGAATGCTGGACGGCATCAAACAGTTTATCCCCCGTCAGCTTGCATTTGAGGTGTTCGGACGTTTTTGATCAGGCTTTTTCGGGCGAGCTTTTCGCCCGTTTTTTCTTTTTATCTGCAATTTTCTTTGGAGGTTTGCTGTTATGAAGCTCTATACCACTGCTGAAATGAAGCTTGCCGAAAGGCTTTCCGACGAAATAGGCATAAACTATATGAGGCTTATGGAAAATGCAGGCTCTGCCGCCGCAGCATTTATCCGACGCACCTTTGATTTGGAACAGCGCCGCTGCGTGGTGGTTTGCGGAAGCGGCAACAACGGCGGCGACGGCTTTGTTGTTGCAAGAAAGCTTTTTGAAAACGGTATCCGCACGGCTGTTGTGCTTGCCTGCGGTGCACCTAAACCCGACTGTGCAATTAAAATGTTTGATATGCTCAACGAGCGTATTCCCGTGTTTGATTGGAACGACCCTGCCGACAAAGAGGCGCTCACCGCAGTCTGCTCCGCAGATCTCATTGTGGATGCGGTTTTCGGCACGGGTTTTCACGGCGAGCTGCGCCCCTCTGTAACGGAGCTTTTTGATGTGATAAACTCCACCGTTGCCACCATTGTGGCGCTGGATGTGCCAAGCGGCATTGCTGCGGACACCGCCCTCTGCTCTCGCCCCGTCATCAATGCGGATTTTACCGTTGCCTTTGATGCGCTCAAGCCGGCTCACCTGATGCTCCCGGCCAGACAGCACTGCGGCAAAAGCGTTGCCGTTGATATCGGGATCCCACCAGAAGCCGCCGACGAGGTTGGCAGAAGCATCTTTAAAATTGACAGTGAGCTGGTATTTTCCCGTCTGCGTCCCCGCTCCCCCCTTGCTCACAAGGGATCTTTCGGAAGGCTGCTGAACGTTTCCGGCTGTCTGCGCTATAACGGCGCACCCGTGCTCTCCACCGCTGCGGCTCTTCGCTGCGGAGTTGGCATTGCCGAGCTTGCCTCAACTGCAGACGTGATAAAAATGGTTGGTGCAAACGTGACTGAAGCGGTTTGTCTGCCCCTGCCTGCATCCGACGAGGGATACATTTCCATTTCCGCTTTCCCCAAAATTATGCCCTCTCTAAAAAAAGCCAGCGCCTGCCTTATCGGCAGCGGTCTCGGACTTACCGACGACACCCGTGCTCTGTTTGATGCGGTGATACAAAACGCAGAATGTCCCATAATTATTGATGCGGACGGAATAAATGCTCTTGCGGAGAATATAAATATACTGGACAACGTGGATTCACCCGTGATCATCACTCCGCATATCGGCGAGATGTCCAAACTGACCGGACTTTCCGTTTCGCAGATACTTTCCGACAGGATCGGCACCGCACGCCGTTTTGCAACAGAGCACGCCGTTACCGTTGTGCTCAAGGATTGCTCCACGGTGGTTGCCTCCCCCGACGGAACGGTGTTCCTGAACGACAACGGCAACCCCGGACTTGCCCGGGGAGGCAGCGGCGACGTGCTTGCAGGCATGATAGCAGGATTTGCGGCACAGCACACAGACCCCACCGATGCCGCTTTCTGCGGAGTTTATCTCCATGCCCTTGCTGCGGACAGAGTGGCTGCACGGCTCTCTCAATACGCCATGCTCCCCTCCGACCTTATCCCCGAGCTTTGCGCCGTTTTTGCGGAAAACGAGAGGTGACGCTGTCCTAAAAAATTTATTGGAGGACAGATTTTGTTTAAGAAAAAGCTTGTTGGTTTTGCAGCCATCCTTTTCTCTCTGCTCTGCGGCTGTTCATCCGTTGGAACAGTTTCGGCAGAGGATGTTTCGGAATCTTTTGCCAACCCGTTCACTGCCAACCTTGAGGTTGTCTGCGGCGGCAGCGAATATTCCGCCGCTCTCACACGTGATGCCGACAGCATAGACGTTTTGCTGGAAGCTCCCACGCTTTTCAAAGGTATGTCCATCTCCTTTGCAGATGGCGGTGAGAGTGCTGTTATCGAATATAAGGGCATCTCTTTTTCGCTGGAAAGCGCAGATATTCCCTATGCCTCCGCTGTTTCCGCAGTTGTTGATGCATTGAATTCCGCTGCCGGAGGTGAACTTCCCGAAGCAATGGTCAAAGATGGCGAAACGGTGATCGGCGGAGACGGTTTTGAGCTGCGTTTCATTGCTGCAGAGGCTACCGAAGATATCCCCTTTTCGGAGATAACGCTGACACTTCCCGACAGAGACATTGTGGCACATATTACAAATTTTAAACCTGCGATATAAACACAGCACCGATACCTTATTGGCATCGGTGCTGTGTGTTGTGAGGTATATTTTATTGTATGCTAAAGCCTTTTTGTCTGATTATTTTTTCCAGTTCTGCTATGCAGCTGCCGCAAAGCTCCTCGTCTTCGCATTCCACCATAATGCGAACCACGGCTTCGGTGCCGCTTTGTCTCAGCAGGGCTCTTCCGTTTTCGCCCAGTCTTTTATTCACCCGCTCAAAGGCAGCGGACACGTCCGCATCCTCTGCTGCCGCCGTTTTATCCTTCACCGATATGCTTTTGGTGTGCTGCGGAAACAGCTTTACGGGCGCTGCCAATGCGGATAGTGGCTGTTTGCTGTCCATGACCTCTTCTGCCAGCATAATTGCGGTGAGAAGTCCGTCGCCGGTTGTGGCATATTTTTTCAATATGATATGTCCCGACTGTTCACCGCCGATGCTATAGCCGTTTTCCTGCATACACTCATATATAAAACGGTCTCCCACCGTGGTTTTCACGCAGGATATTCCCTGCTGCCTGAGGGCTTTATCAAGTCCCGAATTGCTCATTATCGTTGCCACAACAGCATTGGAATGCAGCATTCCTCTCGCTTTAAGCCGCATTGCAAGGATATAGAGTATTTTATCACCATCCAGCACGCAGCCTTTTTCATCAACGGCGATACAGCGGTCGGCATCCCCGTCAAAGGCAAAGCCCATATCCAGCTTTTGCTCCTTTACCAGCCTGCACAGAGCTTCTATATGCGTTGAGCCGCATTCTCTGTTGATGTTGAGTCCGTCGGGAGAATTTCCTATGACATAGGTTTGTGCTCCCAATGCATCAAACACCGCTTTTGCTATCATCCAGGACGAGCCGTTGGCGCAATCCAATCCGATGCGCTTGCTGCGATAGGAATTGGCCGCCAACGAGATGAGATATCCCACATAGCGGTTTCTGCCTGCAACATAGTCCACGATGCAGCCCAGTTTATCTCCTTTTGCCAAAGGCACCTCTGTCATACTGCCGAAGCTGCTCAAATCTCCGTCCAGATATGCTTCTATCAGCGACAGAGTTTTGTCGTCCATCTTCTCACCGTTGCGGTTGACCAGTTTTATGCCGTTATCAAAATAGGGATTATGGCTGGCGGTTATCATTATTCCGCAATCAAAGTCATCTTTTCTTGTCACATAGGATACACCCGGTGTTGTTATGACGTGCAGCATACTCACATCTGCGCCCGATGCGGTGAGTCCCGCTACGATGGAATATTCCAGCATATAACTGGAGCGGCGGGTATCCTTGCCGATGACGAATTTCGGGCGGTGGTCTGCCTTGCAGCAGCCTGAAAACACGGTGGAACAGTACCAGCCCAGGAATCTTCCCACTTTATATGCCTGCTCCGATGTGAGGTCTATATTTGCCTCTCCCCTAAAGCCGTCTGTGCCAAAATATTTATGCATCACGCCGCCGCTTTTGCTGGGTGCTGCTTCGTCCCTATCGTCCTGTTCCCTCAACAGCTCATCTGCCGAAACACAGAACATATCGCAGATCAGCAGTATTTTATCCAGCGCCGGCACCGCTTTATCCATCTCCCATTTGGACACCGACTGTCTCGATACCGCCAGCGCTTCTGCCAGCTCTTCCTGCGATATTCCCCATTTTTTCCTTATATGTGCTATTCTTTTGCCTATCGTCATCTGCTGCGGCCTCCCAATATTGCTCCAATATATCTTTATATTTTATAATTACTCAATTTATAATGAGATGATACCACATATTATACCTTTTTTCCACCAACAGATAAAAAATTTCTCCCGCAACCACAAGTTGCACCTAACCCTTGAACTGCGCCCAAGCAGCTTCAAAACCTCTGCGTTTTGAAGTAAGCGGCGTTAAGCCGCTCAGGTCTGCCACGCAGACCCTGCTTGGGCGCATCAGGTTAACGCTATTGCTGCAAACAAAAAGAGACGACTTTGAAAGTCGTCTCTTTTTTAAGCTTTAAAGCAAAATTACTTAATGGTAACTTTAGCGCCAGCAGCTTCAACCTTAGCTTTGAGCTCTTCAGCCTCAGCCTTGGAGATACCGGTCTTCATCATCTTGGGAGCGTTGTCAACGAGCTCTTTAGCTTCCTTAAGGCCAAGACCTGTAGCGTCTTTAACAACCTTAATAACAGCCATCTTGTTTGCGCCGAACTCGGTGAGCTCTACGTCAAACTCAGTTTTCTCTTCAGCAGCGGGAGCAGCCTCAGCAGCGGGAGCAGCAACAGCAACAGCTGCAGCAGCGGATACGCCAAATTCCTCTTCGATAGCTTTTACAAGCTCATTCAGCTCAAGAACGGTAAGAGCCTTTACTTCTTCTACAATAGCAATGATTTTTTCAGAAGCCATGATAATAATCCTCCAATTCAATTTTTGTTTCGGATCTCTTCGCACCTTCTCTCAGGCTGCGGGATCCTTAAAATTTGTTGTTGCAGAGATCAAGCGCTCTGCTTTTCTGCGATGGCGTTGAGAGCAACAGCCAAACCACGCAGGTTTCCGTTGAGTGCAAAGAGAAGCTGTGTAAGAAGAACCTCTCTGGACGGAAGTTTTGCAAGTGCCTTAACGCCGTCGGTGTCGAGTACTTTACCCTCAACATATCCGCACTTTACGTTGAATTTACCCTTGCTGTTGTCTGCATATTTGCAGAGGATCTTTGCGGCAGCAACGTGATCGTTGCTTACAGCGAGTGCAGTAGTTCCCTTGAGGGAAGGTACGATTCCTTCAAGACCTACTTCTTTTGCGGCAATTGCGAGCAGTGTGTTCTTAACTACTGTGTACTCAACGCCTGCTTCACGGAGCTCTTTACGAAGAGCTGTATCCTGAGCTACGGTGATACCCTTATAGTCAACAATTACTACAGATACCGCAGAGCTAAGCTTGTCTTTAAGACCGGCTACTACCTGCTGTTTTCCCATCAGAATTTTCTCACTGGGCAAACTGTTCACCTCCTGTAATTAGTGGCGCCGTTTTGTGCCCGGAATATAACAAAAAACCTTCCACGATCAGATCATCGAGGAAGGGAACATAGCTATACATTGTATAAATATGATCGCATCTCCTCGGCAGGCGGTTAACCCATTATACCGACCAGGGTCGGAACCTGCTGTCTCCGGACAGCACTTTTTAACAGCTTTAATATTATAACCTATATCTCCCGCTTTGTCAATAGGTATTTTAATTTTTTTCGTTTTTATTTTCTCTTCTTTCCCCTATTGTTTTATCTTTAAATATACGCAAATTTCTGCCTTTTAATTTGTTTAAATTGGCTCTTTACAAATCCGCCGTAATCTGCGATACTATTTACATAAGTATATTTTCGCTTTGAGGAGGCTAACTATATGTCTAAATTCTGCAAAACCTGCGGCGCTACTCTCGAAGACAACGATTCCTTCTGCACTTCCTGCGGTACTGCTGTAGATGTTCCCCAGGCTGCTCCCGCTGCTCCCGCTGCTGAGCCCGTTGCTGCTCCCGCTCCCCAGTACGCTGCACCTCAGTATTCCGCTCCTGCTCCCCAGTATGTTGCTCCCGTTGACGAGGCGCCTGCTAAGGACAGCAAGTATGCTCCCGTTTCCACCGGCGCATTTATCGGCTACACCCTGCTGTTCAGCCTTGTTCCTATTATCGGTTTTATCTTCCAGCTCGTTTTCGCTTTCGGCGGCTGCAAAAAGATCAACCTTCGCAACTATGCCCGCGCCCTGCTCATTATTCAGGTCGTTTCCGTTGTTTTAGCTATTCTCCTGGTTGTTCTTACTTTTGTTCTCGCCGGTTCTGCTGCAGGTCTCAGTCTTGCCATGCTTGAAGATCTTTTCTCTGATTTCATGTACTATTGATCTGCCTATCACATTTAAACATACCGCAAATTGCCCGAGGTTTCTTGCCTCGGGTTTTTTGTTTGCACCCGTCTGCTTCCTCTGCACCTCTGCCCCATGCGCCCGCCGCGTACGCAAGTACGCTTGGCGGCACCGTTCTACGGTGCTGCCTGTCCGTGATGGATCACGGACGGCGGGCGCGACCTGGCAGAGCTTTCGGCAGCACTATACCACACAAAACCAAAAGACTGCCATTATTGGACAGTCTTTTTTCTGTTCTGATATCAGTCAAACAAATCCTTGATCTTGTCGCGGAAAGATTTGCGTTTGGCATAGTTTTTATCGCTTGTCAGCTTGTCGAACTCACGCAGAGCATCCTTCTGCTTGCCGTTGAGTGTGGTGGGCACCTCAATGTTCACACGGACGTACTGCTCGCCGCGGCCGCGACCGTTGGTGTATTTTACACCGCGGTTGCGCAGACGGAATACCGTGCCGGGCTGTGTACCTTCCGGCATGGTGTATTTGACGTTGCCGTCAATGGTGGGAACGGTGAGTTCGTCGCCGAGGGCTGCCTGCACGAATGTGACGGGGATATCGCACCAGATATCGTAGCCGTCGCGTTCAAATATCTGGTGGCGGCGGACAGACACGCTGATGATGATATCACCTGCGGGACCGCCGTTGACACCGTGGTCACCCTCACCGCGCAGCGAAAATGCCTGACCGTTGTCGATGCCTTCCGGCACGTCGATGGTCTTTTTGATTGTGCGGCGCACCCTGCCCATACCGTTACAGTCTTTGCAGGGGCTCTTGATTATGCGGCCCTTACCGTTACATTTGGGACAGGTCTTGGTGCTTTGGATGATTCCCAACGGTGTGCGCTGGGAAACACGCACCTGACCGCTGCCCTTACAATCGGGGCAGGTCTCGGGAGTTGTTCCCGCTTCCGCACCGCTGCCTTTGCAGGTTTTGCACTGCTCAAGGCGCTGTATGGTTATCTCTTTCTGACAGCCGTGAGCTGCCTCAAGAAAATCTATTGTTATGTTATAGCGCAGATCGTTGCCTCTGATGGGGCCGTTGGGGTTGCGGGTGCGTGTCGAACCGCCGAAGCCGCCAAATCCGCCGCCAAAGAAGTTTTCGAATATATCGCCAAGGTCATCGAAACCGCCGAAACCTCCGCCGTATCCGCCGGCACCCGCTCCATAGGAGGGATCTACGCCTGCGTGACCGAACTGGTCGTATTTTGAGCGTTTTTCGGGATCGGACAACACTTCATATGCTTCACCGACCTCTTTGAATTTTTCTTCGGCCTCTTTATTGTCAGGGTTAAGGTCCGGATGGTACTGCTTTGCAAGCTTACGGTAAGCCTTTTTCAGCTCGTCCTCGCTGCAGCCTTTCTGCAGACCTAACACCTCATAGTAATCTCTTTTTTCAGGCAAGGGGGTATCCTCCCGATTAAGTAGTTGTTTTCAGGTGCGTTTTAACCTATCTCAAAACGCCCAATTAGGCGTCGGCTTGCGCCAACGCCTAACGGTATAGAATTAGCTGTCTTTTTTATCAGTCAACGTCTTTGTAATCGGCGTCAACATAAGGATCCTCATTGCCGCCTGCTGCTGCGTTGGGATCAAAGCCCTCGCCCTGCGGAGCCTGCTGAGCCTGTGCCTGGTATACCTTCTCGGATACTTCGTAGAACTTCTTCTGGAGTTCTTCCTGCTTTGCCTTGATAGCGTCGATGTCTGTGCCCTTGAGAGCTTCCTTCAGGGCTGCTACACGGCCTTCCAGCTCGTTCTTGTCATCCGGAGTGATCTTGTCGCCGAGGTCAGCGATGGTCTTCTCGGACTGATATACCATCTGGTCTGCAGCGTTTCTGGTTTCGATCTCTTCGCGGCGCTTCTTATCTTCTTCTGCGAACTGCTCAGCCTCGCGAACAGCCTTTTCAACGTCCTCCTTGGACATATTGGTGGAGGATGTGATGGTTACGGTCTGCTCTTTGCCTGTGCCCTTATCCTTTGCGGATACGTGAACGATACCGTTCTGGTCGATATCGAAGGAAACTTCGATCTGGGGGATTCCGCGGGGTGCGGGAGCAATTCCGTCGAGGTGGAACATACCGAGGGTCTTGTTATCTTTAGCCATCTCGCGCTCACCCTGAAGGATGTGGACCTCAACGGAGGTCTGACCGTCAGCAGCGGTGGAGAACACCTGAGATTTCTTGGTGGGGATGGTGGTGTTGCGGTCGATGATCTTGGTGAATACACCGCCGAGGGTCTCGATACCGAGAGAGAGGGGGGTAACGTCGAGAAGGAGGAGACCCTTAACGTCGCCGCCGAGAACACCGCCCTGGATAGCAGCGCCTACAGCTACGCACTCGTCGGGGTTGATGCCCTTGAAGGGTTCCTTGCCGATGAAGTTCTTAACAGCATCGGTGACAGCGGGGATTCTGGAGGAGCCGCCTACCATCAGGACCTTGTCGATCTGGGAAGCGGAAAGACCGGAATCGGAAAGAGCCTGCTTTACGGGGCCCATGGTAGCTGCTACGAGATCAGCGGTAAGCTCGTTGAACTTAGCTCTGGTGATGGTCATATCCATATGCTTGGGGCCGTTTGCGTCAGCGGTGATAAAGGGCAGGTTGACCTGTGCGGTGGTCATGCCGGAGAGGTCGATCTTAGCTTTTTCAGCAGCTTCCTTGAGGCGCTGCATAGCCATCTTATCGTTAGAGAGGTCTACGCCGGTCTCCTTCTTGAACTCTGCGACCATATACTTGATGAGTCTGTCATCGAAATCGTCGCCGCCGAGACGGTTGTTGCCTGCGGTAGCGAGAACTTCCTGCACGCCTTCACCCATCTCGATGATGGATACGTCGAAGGTGCCGCCGCCAAGGTCGTATACCATGACCTTCTGGTCGTTTTCCTTGTCGATGCCGTATGCGAGAGCTGCTGCGGTGGGCTCGTTGATGATGCGCTTTACATCAAGGCCTGCGATGCGGCCTGCGTCCTTGGTTGCCTGGCGCTGAGCGTCGGTGAAGTATGCGGGAACGGTGATAACAGCTTCGGTTACGGGAGTGCCGAGATAAGCCTCTGCGTCAGCCTTGAGCTTCGGCAGAATCATAGCGGAGATCTCCTGAGGAGTGAACTTCTTGTCGTCGATAGCTACGGTGTAGTCGGTGCCCATCTGTCTCTTGATGGAGCTTACGGTTCTGTCGGGGTTGGTGATAGCCTGACGCTTTGCAACCTGACCGACAAGACGCTCGCCGTTCTTGGAAACGCCGACAACGGAAGGGGTTGTTCTTGCGCCTTCGCTGTTGGTGATTACTACCGCCTCGCCGCCTTCCATAACAGCA
>JAFSHJ010000288.1 GCA_017440425.1 Oscillospiraceae bacterium
ATTTACGCCGGAACCGTGGGTGAGGTGACCGCCTGCTGCAAGGCTCATGCCGAGAACGGTGTCGCCGGTCTCAAGGAGAGCAAAGTATACAGCAAGGTTTGCCTGGGCGCCGGAGTGGGGCTGAACATTGGCGTGTTCTGCACCAAAGAGCTCACAGGCACGCTTGCGTGCGATCTCTTCAACAACGTCAACACATTCGCAGCCGCCGTAATAGCGCTTGCCGGGATAACCCTCGGCATATTTGTTGGTGAGAACACTGCCCATTGCTGCAAGAACAGCGGGAGAAACAATGTTTTCAGATGCAATAAGCTCAATGTTACGGCGCTGGCGCTTAAGTTCAAGCTCCATGCCTTCAGCAACTTCTGCATCAAATTCTTTGATAAAGTCGATCGAGTAATCTGCAAAACTGTTCATTTGAACCTCCAAAAATTTATACAACTGAATTATTCAACAGAAATAAGGAAATAATATACAGGCTGACCGCCGTTTACCATAACGATCTCCACGTCATCGGGGAGCTTTTCTCTCACAGCATTCTCAATTTCTGCAGCGGTGTCGGCAGAAACGGAGGAGCCGTAATACATGGTTACATAGCTTCCGCCCTTGGAGAGCAGCTGACGGACAAGCTTGGTGCTGGCCTTGGTGAGGTTGGGAGCAATGAATGATACCTTGCCGTTATCAAGAGCCATGATGTCGCCTTCGCGTATCTTGAGACCGCCGAAATCACTGTCGCGTGCGGCATAGGTGATGCTGCCGGTCTGGATAGCCTCAAAGGATTTGGTCATGGAGAGGCAGTTCTGTTCAGCTGTGAGACCGGGATCGAAAGCCAGCATTGCGGAAACGCCCTGCTGAATGTTTTTGGTGTGGATGACGCAAACCTTGCGGTCGGCAAGAGCAACGGCCTGCTCGGCAGCCATAATGATGTTCTTGTTGTTGGGCAGAACAAAGACTGTCTTTGCGGGAGTTGCCTGAATGGCGGAGAGAAGATCCTCAGTGGAGGGGTTCATGGTCTGACCGCCGCTTACAACGCGGTTTACACCAAGCTCTGTGAAGATGTTGGAGATGCCTTCGCCTGCGGAAACAGCAACAAATCCGTAATCGATGGTGGGATCCACCGGCTCGTAGTCATACTGGTTGCGCTTTTTTGGCTGAGCCTTGGGAGCTTCTGCCTTCTGCAGCTCCTGATGCTGCTCATACATATTTTCGATTTTGATGGAGGAGAGCATACCGTATTTTACGGCAAAATCCAAAACCTGACCGGGGTTGTCGGTGTGAACGTGGCACTTGATGATATCGGTGTCGTCAACAACAACAACGCTGTCACCGATGGATTCCACAAAAGCACGAAGCTTGAGAGCGTCTGCATCGGGGTTGGATTTGTTGATCAAAAACTCTGTGCAGTAAAGATATGTGATGTTGAATTCCGCATCGCGTGCAGCGCTGGGGGGAGGTGCAACGGGAGCGGACTCTGCAAGCTGGATCTCAACGAAATTACCGTCGCGGATAACAGCCAGCATACCCTCGAGGATGTAGACCAGACCCTGACCGCCTGCATCCACAACGCCTGCTTTTTTAAGCACGGGCAGCATTTCGGGTGTAAGAGCAAGAGCGGCTCTTGCTTCATCGTATATATTTTCAAAGACGGCAACTGCGTCGTCGGTGGTCTCTGCAAATTTTGTGGCTTTTTCGGCTGCCATTCTTGCAACGGTGAGGATGGTGCCCTCTGTGGGTTTCATAACAGCCTTGTAAGCAGCTTCAACGCCGAGAGTGAGGGCGTTGGCAAGGTCTTTTCCGGATGCAGTATCTTTGCCTGCAAGGCCCTTGGAAAATCCGCGGAAAAGCAGGGAGAGAATAACGCCGGAGTTTCCGCGTGCGCCGCGGAGCATAGCGGAGGCAGCGGTGTTTGCAACGGCAGAAACGGTTTTGCCTTCTTCTCGTTCAAGCTGACGAGCGGCGGCTGACATCGTCATGGACATATTGTTTCCGGTATCACCGTCAGGTACAGGGAATACGTTGAGTTCGTCCACCTTCTGCTTCACGTTTGCAATGCTGTTGTAAGCGGATATAAACGCATTCTTTAAAGTAGTTCCTTGTATCATTTTTTAGCTCATCCTTCCAACTGTCAGGGGCAGCAGCCCCCCAATAGTTTGCCGTTACGGCATCAGGTGTTCTCCACCTTCATTGTATCAACATATACATTAACCTTCTCAACCTGAAGGCTGGTAGTATCTTCAACAACATATCTGACCTTGTTGATTATGCTCTTAACGATCTCTGCAATATTGAAGCCGTAGCTTACGGCGATGTGCAGATCGATGTAGAGCTTGCCGGCATGGGAACGCACTCTTACGCCCTTATCGATGGAATCGCGGCGGAAGACGAAAGCGTTTATCTCCTGCGTGGCATTGGTGGCGACCATTCCGGAGACACCGAAGCATTCGGAAACTGCATGACCGATCAGCTTGGAAAAATAATCGTTTGATATCTCGATTATACCCAGATGATTTTCAATACGGATCATCTATACATCCCTCTTTCAATATTTGATTTTATGGTAACTGAAGTTTCGGGCGGTACGGAAGGTTTTTCTTAAAAAAACCCACAAAAACACATCCGAAACAATCCAATAATTGCTTCATTTTATATTATACTACATAATTTTGAAAAAATCTATTCCCAATCCGCAATATTATAAAAAATATCCTTCTCAGTTGCAATAATATTATAAGAAAGCTCTCTTGTGAAGGAAACCTGACCGCATCTGAACATCAGCGGGAGGAAGGGAAGGGTGTTTTCGAACTCCGTGTTGAAGGTGGCGAGTGAGCCGCCGGAGCGCCATTCGGTGTATGCTTCCTCAAATTTCAAAGAAGTGGGGGTGTGGTATGCTGCGCTGCCGCCCGCAAGCAGAGCTGAAATATCCATGTTGTATTTCAGCTTTATCTCGCCGAGATAGAGGTCGAAATCCCCCTCTGCAAGTCGGGAGAGATATTCGTTGAAGGAGCATTGCTCAACAACGATGCCGATGCCGGCAGCTGTCAGCTGTTCCTTGATCAGTTCTGCCAGCGCAAGGCGGCGGTCATCCTCTCTGTTGACAAGCAGCGTCAGCGAGAGGGGACGTTCTCTTCTCTGAAGAATGCCGTCCTTGTTGTATGAATCGTAACCCACATCGGCAAGCAGAGCTTTGGCCTGCTCATGATTTGGCTGACGGAGGGGTGTGTGTTTTGCAATGGGAAAGTTGGGGTTTTGCGGAACGGAGACGGCGGTGGCCATTCCGGAATAAGCCGAAGGCATCACGCTTCTGTCAACAATCAGCGATATCGCTTTTCTCACCGATTGGTTGGAGGTGGGGAAGGAGGCGCCGTTGAAGCCCACAAACAGCATGTTGTTCAGCTGCACAGACTGGGTGCCGCTGGCGGAGTTATAGCTTCCGTCGCTGTTCATGTCAAAGAAGGCAAAATCTATGCTGCCGGTTTTCAGACTGTACATCAGCATATCGCCGTCTTCCACCTCGATGAGGTTGATAAGCTTGATGGTGCTGTTGTTGCTGTCTGCGTAATTCTCGTTTTTAAGCAGATGTATGCTGTCGGTGATGATTATGGGGCGATATCTTCCCGAACCGATGAAGGTCTGGTTGTCGGATGCCGCATTGCGTTTGACAATGGGGATATCCAGCAGCATCTCAAAACAGGAGTCCGGCTTGGCAAGACGGAAGGTCACCTGCATTTTGCCGCTTTTGTAAAAGCTGATGACGTTGGAGAACACATCGGAATAAACGGAATTTTTGGAGTTTGCCATATTGAGGGAATAGAGGATATCCGAAAGGGTTATCTCGCTGCCATCGGAGAAAAGCAGTCCCTCCTTGATATCCACAACGCAGAAATAGGCTGCAGCGGAATCGGCAACGGCAACGGTGGAATATTTAATGGATTCCGCAACGCAGGGAGCGGCGGCAAGTTCTTCCGTTATGCGGAAAAGCGGCTCATAGATGAGCTGGCAGATGTAGCGGTTGGCAAAGGTTTGGGATGCGAAGGGATCCAGCACCTTGCCGCGGGTGCCGTTGTCGTTGGGGTCGTAGGGCAGAGAGAGGGTGGAAAGGGGCTCGGGTTCAGAGGGTTCGGGGGTGTCGGATTCCTCGGTATCCAGCCTGAACAAAGCCTGAAAGCCGCTTCCGTCGGAGCTGTCCGTATTGCAGCCGCACAGCGCAGCCAAAAGCAGGCAGCAGGCGACTGAAAGAGATATTATTCGAAAAAGTGTTTTCAAAGGGTGTCCTCCCGAAAGATCAAACCAAATTTATTCTCTCAATGTGTGTAACTTTGCCGGTGGAGTTATCTATCTCGGCAAAAATGCCGTTTATCATGCACTCGCCGGAGGCAGTCTCAAAGCGTTCCGGCATTTTTGTGATAAGGCGGCGGATGGCGGGCTCTTTTTTCATGCCCAGCACGGAATCTGC
>JAFSHJ010000289.1 GCA_017440425.1 Oscillospiraceae bacterium
ATCGCCACAGCAAATATGCTCAAAGGCGGTGCGGAACAGGGTGCAACGGGTGAAAATCCCGTGGTGCTTGCCGCCGAGACCGCCGATATAATCGTTGGTGTCATCGGAATTGCCATTCCCCATTCCCTTTTGGGTGAAGTTACACCTAAAATGGCGGAGGCAATCGGCAAAAGCCGTGCACAAAAAATTCTTATACCGTCTTCGCGCTGCAACAACTTTGTTGTGGGCACAGAAAACTACACCCTGACTGATCTGGTTGAGGGTGCGGCAAATAAAATCATCTCAATAACAAACAGCAAATAATTATCAGGAGGAAATATACAATGTCTCTCTCAGCCGAAAAACGCCGCTTTATAGAGTTTATGACCGGTGCAGGAGTTCTCCGTTTTGGTGAGTTTATGACCAAGAGCGGACGTCTCTCTCCCTATTTTGTAAACACCGGCCTCTACCGCACCGGCGCACAGATCTCCGCTCTCGGCGATTTCTATGCACAGCTCATCCACGACAGCATCGGTGATGATTTTACCGCAATGTTCGGACCGGCTTACAAGGGCATCCCCCTTGCAGTAACCACCGCAGGTGCTCTCTCCCGCAACTATTCCGTCGATAAACCCTTCTTCTTCAACCGCAAAGAAGCAAAGGACCACGGTGAGGGCGGCAGCTTTGTAGGTTATGCACCCCAGAACGGCGACAAGGTCATCATCATCGAAGACGTTATCACCGCAGGCACCGCTCTCCGCGAAGTTATGCCCATGCTTCTCGGCTGCGCAGACATTACCGTTAAAGATATGTTCATCTCCGTTGACCGCTGCGAGCGCGGACAGAATGCCGCTCTTTCCGCAGTTAAAGAAGCCGAACAGAACTACGGCATCAAAGTTCATCCCATCGTAACCGTTTACGATATTCTTGAGTACCTCCGCGAAGACCCCGCAAACGCTGCTCACGTTGAAGCTATGGAGCGCTATATTGCACAGTATTGCTGATCACACAAGACATAAATGAGGTGTTTGGTTATGCCAAAACGCATACTCTCAATTTTAATTGCACTTATAATTGTTATTTCAACCCTGCTCACCGCCTGCTCGGAGATCCCCGAGAATTCGGGTGTGGAAGACACTTTCGATGTTTCCGACACAAGCGAAGATAGCACCGAACCCGAAGACAGCTCCGGTGCGGAGGAGGACTCCGAAGAGCCTGCCCTCTCCGAAAACGCATGGCGGACCGCAAAAACCGCATTCCCCATCGTTGTGGACGAGATAACCCTCAAAGGAATGATGCCCGGCGACCTCAAGTGGGAGGAGCAGGGCGTTGTTAAGGCACTTGAAAAACTGACCAACATCTCCATTGAGATGACCGTTGTGCCTGCCGACACCTTTGAAGAGCGCAAGCTGGTGGCTCTCGCCTCCGATGAATATCCCGATTTCTTCTATATGGCGGGACTTTCTGCGGAGCAGCAGATGCTTTACGGACAGAAGAGCGGCGCACTCATCGATCTTCTCCCCATGATCGAGGGCGGTTACGCACCCAATCTCTCCAACTTCTTCTACGATGCGGATTCTGCGCCCACTCCGACCCTTGCATCCTGCCTTGTGGATGGCAAAATGTATTCTCTCCCCTATATCTACAACGGATTTGACGAGGGATTCATTGCCATTAACACAGCCTTTTTGGAAAAACTGGAGCTTGAAATGCCCCAGACCACCGATCAACTGCTGGAGACGCTGCGCAAAGTGAAGGACGGCAACCCCAACGGCAACAAAAAGTCCAAGGAGATTGGCATTGCCTCTCTCTATGGCTCTCACTATCTCACCCCCTTCCTCGGCTGCTTCAGCATCCCCACAGACGGCATCTATCTGGACGGCTCCACCGTTAAGCTGGGCGCTGTTCAGCCGGAATACAAGGAGTTTCTTGAGTTTTTTGCCACCTGCTTTGAGGAAGAGCTGGTTGACACAAGACTTAAATCCAACACCGTCAACGACAAAGATGCGGTTGCGGAGCTCTCTGCCAACACCATCTTTATGATGTATACCGGCAGCACCGCCGTTTTCGGTGACCATGCCGACGATTACACCGTTTTCACCCTGACCGACCCCGCAAACGGCAAAAAGGTTTGGTCTGCACCAAAGGATGTGGAGATCGGCACATTTGCCATCACCGACAAGTGCGAATATCCCGAGGCAATGCTGCGCTGGGCAGATTATTTCTACTCCGCAGAGGGACAGAAGCTGCTCAACATGGGTGTTGAGGGCGAAAACTACACCCTGAAAGAGGATGAAGACGGCAACTCTCTCTGGACTCCCAAAAAGAAAGCCGCAGCCACCATGTCCGAATGGCTCACCTCCTTCTCCATTCTCCCCACGCTCACCACCGTCAAAGCCCCCGGCTTCTATTGCTACGATATCATCACCACCTCCTCCGACGAGGTTGCCGTGAAACAGAGCGAATACCGCCTGGCTTTGAACGAAATTACCGTTCCCTCTTATCCCACCGTCACCTTCACCGAGGATGAGCTTGCAGGTCTTGAAGGCTTTGCCGTGCTCTCCAACTACATAGCAGATATGCAGCTCAAATTCATCACCGGCGAGGCCGACATTGAGAAAGACTGGGACGATTATATCGAGATCCTCGAAAAATACCGCGTGGACAGCTACGTTGCCATCTATCAGGCAGCATATGACAGATATATCGAATCTGTAAAATAACACCAAAAAGTTATCGGCACACATTCTCCCGAACGTGTGCCGATTTTTATTGCTCTTCTTTAAATTGTTTTGCTCTTTGCAGCAGATTTTCTCTGCTGTTTTCCGCACCTGCCATCACTTCACGAAGCAAACTGCCGAGAACTGTGCCTATCGCTCTGCCCTCAAACCCAAGTTCCGCCATATCCTTTCCGTTGACGGCAAGCTGCTCCGTCTTGAAACATCTGCCCTCTTCAAGCAGCCGACACAGCCTTTGTTTTGATTTTTCCGCACAGCCGTCGCCAAATATCCTACGCAGCTCAAAGAGTCTGAATGCGTCTTCCGCACCCATTTTTGCGGTAAGCTCCAGCAACTCAATGTCGGATGTAAGGGCGGTTTTGCCGTTTTCCAAAAAGGCAGCTATCCGCTTTATCTCGCTGTTTTTGAATTTAAGCGCTGCAAGCCGCTCTTTTGCCTGCTCTGCGGAAATGCTCCAAAACAGCGCTGCCGTACGTGTTTCAAGCTCTTTTGGCAGTTTATCGATGCGCTCTATGCCTGCATCACAAGCCTCAAAGCTTGGTATCTGCGACAAAATATCCGTTTTTTTCATCAATGCAAGGGTCTCGCCTGCCCTCTCGGCGGTTATTATGCCGGCAAGCTCCGCCGTCACCCTCTCCACAGAGAGCAGGGATATTCTCTCTTTGCAGCTTTCCATTGCGGCGAGGGTGGCATCTTCGATAACGAAGCCTTTTCCCTCTGTGTTTTTCAGCTTTGACATAAACCTAAATGCCCTAAGTATCCGCAGAGCATCCTCGTTGAAACGTTTTTGTGCATCGCCCACACAGCGGATGATTCCGTTTTGCAGGTCTTCTCTGCCGCTAAAACGGTCGGTCAGTCCCCTTGCGGGGTTATATGCCATTGCGTTAACGGTGAAATCCCGCCGTGAGAGGTCGTCGGTGAGTCTGTCGGAGAACACCACGCTGTCGGGGTGTCTGCCGTCGGAATAGCTGCCGTCTTTTCGGAAGGTGGTTATCTCCACCGCATATTCTCCCGACAAAAGGGTCATTGTGCCGTGTTTTTCGCCGGTGGCGATCAGCTTTTTCCCTGCAAAACAGCGGCGCATCTCCTCTGTGGAGGCAGATGTGGTCACATCCCAATCGTTTATCTCCCGTTCAAGCAGGCTGTCCCGCACGCACCCGCCCACAACATAGGCTTCGGCGCCATATTCCTCAAGGGCAGTTATCACCGCAGAAATTTCTTTCGGCAGCAGTATCTCCACTTATCTCAACCCACTCTCGGTGTAAGTTTCGGGGCATATCTCGTTTATTTTGTCGCGCAGCTTCAGGAAATCCTCCATTGCCGCAGGCTTGTTGTTGGGGTTGCGCAAAAGTGCGGCAGGATGGAAGGTGCCCATGAAAAGGATGCCGCCTTTTTCAAACCACATACCGTGCTCAACGGTGACTCTGAAATCCTGCTTTATCAGCTTTTGTGCGGATATTCTGCCGAGGCAGACTATTATTTTGGGTGCGATAAGCTTTGTCTGTGCTCTCAGCCAGTTTATGCAGCTTTCCTGCTCTTCCGGCTGGGGATCGCGGTTTTTGGGCGGACGGCATTTGACGATGTTTGCAATATAGATATTCTCTTTGCGGGAGAGGTCCACAGCATCCAGCATTTTATCCAGCAGCTGACCTCCTCTGCCCACAAAAGGCACGCCCTGCAGGTCCTCGTTTTCACCCGGACCCTCACCGATGAACAGCACGTTTGCCTTGGGGTTTCCCACACCGAAGACTACGTTCGTCCTTGTTTTTGCCAGCTCGCATTTTTGGCAAAGCATACATTCCTCACGGAGTTTATCAAAGGCGGTTATTTCTGTGTTCATATAGTATCCTCCAAACAAGCATCTTGCAAAACAGGGCAATATGCGGTAAAATATTTTTAAAGCAGTTTAATACCGAAGAAACGGATGAATTATATATGCAAAAGCTAATGGGTTTTATGAGACGCGCAATTCAGGATTATGAGATGATCGCCGACGGTGACAAAATTGCCATCGGTGTCAGCGGCGGAAAGGATTCTGTGGGACTTCTCTGCGGAATGGCACAGATGAGAAGATTTTTGCCGCAGAAATACGATGTGGTGGCTGTCACCATCGACCCCTGCTTTGGGGGCAAAGAGGGGGATTACTCCCAAATTGAAAAGCTGTGTGAGCAGCTGAACGTGGAATACAGCATCAAACGCAGCAACATCTCCGACGTTGTGTTTGATATCCGCAACGAGAAAAACCCCTGCAGCCTTTGCGCAAAACTGAGAAGGGGCGCCCTCCACGACGAGGCACTTCGCCTTGGCTGCAACAAAATGGCTCTCGGCCACAACATGGACGATGCTGTGGAGACATTCATCATGAACCTTTTTCAGGGCGGCCACATCGGCTGTTTTGCGCCGGTGACCTGGCTCTCCCGCAAGGAGATAACCGTTATCCGCCCCTTGGTTTACACCCCGGAGCGTGAGGTGCGCAATGCCGTTATCCGTGCCGGACTGCCCATTGTTGAAAGCTGCTGCCCTGTCAACGGAAAAACCAACCGCGAGGACACCAAGCAGTTTATCGCAGGGTTGGAAGAGCAAAACCCCGGACTTCGTGAGCGCATCTTCGGCGCAATGATACGCGGAGACATTGACGGATGGGGACGCGGCAAGGTTGGCCGCTGACCACAGAATTTAAATTGCCCTTGCTGACAGCAACACTGCCGCAAGGGCTTTTTTGTCTATTAAAGCTTGGGGAAAACATCTTTAAGCGCTGTGTAGCAGGCTTTGTAGACGGGAAGTCTGCTTTGATAGAAGCTGTTGACCTCCATATCCGGCTCTGCCAGCTCTTTGGGACGGATGAATCTCTCCGATGCGGAGAAATCCTTGAATATCCCCGCTCCCACTCCTGCAATAACAGCAGCACCCATAGAGGAAGCCTCCTCCGTGCAGGTTGTCTGGCGCACCGTCACACCAAGAGCATCCGCCACCGTCTTTCTCCACACCTCGCTGAGTGCAAGTCCGCCAATGAGTGTGAGGGGCGGGTTGGTTCTGTTTTTATAGGTGCCGTATATCAGCGCAAGGTTGAGTGCAACGCCCTCAACTGTGGCTCTCAGCATATCGTCTCGTGTGTGTGCAGGGGTAATTCCAATGTAGGCGCCCTTTGCCTGACTGTCCCACCAAGGACTGCGCTCGCCCATAAGATATGGCAGGAATATGAGCCCGTTTGCACCCACGGGCGATGCTTTGACCCGCTCGTTTATCTGCTTATATATGCTCTCTCCGCCGTTTTCGGCAAGATATTTTTCGTGGTGGCATATCTGCTCCTTCATCCAGTTGAAGGAATTTCCCGCAGACTGCATTGCGCCGCAGGCAACATACAGCTTCGGGTCGGGATGTACCAGGTTGAACACCGTCATATCCTCATCCATAATGGGGTCTGTTAGGGCGGTGCTTATCCATGCGGAGGTTCCGAGGCAGCAATATGCCTCTCCCTCTTTCCAGCAGCCTGCTCCAACTGTGGCGGCGCTTCCGTCGCCTGCACCTGCAACAACGGGGGTTCCTTCAAGCAGACCGGTCTCCGCAGCCGCTTCTGCCGTCACTCCGCCCACAATATCGGTGGAGTTGAGTATCTCCGGCAGCTTTGCTGCATCTATTCCCGCAAAATCGATTATCTCTTTTGACCAGCAATGATTTTTTATATCGTAGGCGTTGGTGAGAGAAGCGTCGCTGCGGTCGGTGGCAAAGCGTCCCGTGAATCTGAGGGATATGTAATCCTTGCTCTGCAGCATTTTATAGGTTTTTGCGTAGATCTCCGGCTGGTTGTTCTTTACCCACATCAGCTTCTCTATAGAATAGAAAGCCTGCGGTCTTGAGCCTGTCTTTTTATAGAATTCCCACACGCCGAATTTTTCCTCCAGCGCTTTTGCCTCTTTGGAGGCACGGGTATCCATCCAGAGAATTGCATTTCTCAACGGCTTGCCGTTTTCATCAACGCAAAGACAGCCGTTCATATGTCCGCTGAAGGAAACCGCAGCTATCTCCGCAGGGTCGATCTCCTTTATCAGCATACGGGTGGATTCCACAACGGCTCTCCACCAGTCGTCGGCATTCTGCTCGGCAAAGTTATCCTCGGGATAACAGACACCGTAGGATGCCACCTTGCTTGCCACAATGGAGCCGTCCTCGCTATAGAGGGTGGCTTTGTTGCCCGATGTTCCTATATCGTGTGAAAGAAGAAGTTTTCTCATTGTTGCACCATCAAACAGCAGCGCTGCTTAAATTATTCCTTGCTCTCGCTGATGGAGTTGATAAGCTCAACAACAGCATCAACGTCCACGTTGTTGTCTTTTTCATATTTGGCTGCACGCAGAAGGCTCTTGAATCCGCCAATGTTCTTGAAATCGGAATATCCGGAGACATACATCTGAGCCATGCCGCCCTTTTTGCGTCTTGTCAGCACGATAACGCTGTCCATCTTGATGCCGTAGACCTTTTTGCGAGTGAACTCTTCACGCAGGAAGTTTACGCTGTCTTCAATTTCGGTGATCATATTGGGTACGTATTCTTTTTTATATTTGCCCTTTTCAACGTTTCCTGTCACCTTCGCCCACTGCTTATCGTATGTGCTGCCGTAGTAGTCACTCTTGTCGTTGACTGTTTTGACGATCATAAGACCGTAGTAGCTGACGAGGATGTTCTCGTAATAGGCACTTTTGTTGCCGTTTTTAATGGTTACGTCGCTAACTACCTTATAGTTGCGGAAGGATGCAAATCTCTTGAGAATTGAATAGACCTTTTTTCTTCCGTAGATGCCCTTCTTGAGCTGATCTCTTTTGATCAGCAGCGGGATAAGCACTGCCGCAAGAATAACTATTGCTGCCACAGAAGCTATCAGTATGATCATTTCAATTTTGTCCATTTCAAAAATCTCCTTTAATTCGCTCTTTGTATACAGATATTTATATTATAGCAAAAATATTTGCAAAAGCAAATAGCGGAGGAGTATAAAATTCAAAATTATTATAAACCTGCGCAATTATTCTTTCTTTTTTTACATTGTTGTGCTATAATAGGGTGTATAAATTTATATTGCATACAGGTGTATTATGAAAACGATGAAAAAAATTATTATCTGCGTTGTTGTTTTAACTGTTTTTGCCCTCACCTTCTCCTCCTGCAGCTATTTTGAGGATATGAGTGCTTTGATCGCACAGACCATTAAAGGTCAGGATAAAACCGACGATATCCCCGTCAACGAAGCAGGCGAAGCTGCTTTTTCCGCCCTTGTTGCAGAGTTTGAGCAGAAAGGCTACACCGTCAACTGGGAAGCTCTGGAGCCGATGTTTCTTTCCGCCGCAAGACGCGTTATCCTTCTCAACGAGGGAGAGGTAGCGCTGAATGTGTTCGTCTATGACAATGCGGAAAAGGCCGCTGAAGAGGCATCCTATTTCACCGAAGACGGCATCAACTTTGTCTCCGAGGACACCTCCATTGAGATATCCTGGACCTATCCTCCCCACCTCTATCTCCATGATCAGCTGATCATTCTCTATGCCGGCGACAGTGCTGATGGAGTTGCCCTCTGCACCGAGATGTTCGGTGAGCAGTTTGCAGGCGCTGCCGCAGAAGCTGAATAATTTAAAAACAAAGACAGATAATATTTTGTGACCGATATTTTTACAGATATCGGTCATAATTTTTTATATTTATCCGCTGTTTTTTCGCTTTCGGTTGACATTTCTCTCCATATTTTGTATCATAAAATATAGATCATCTCTTGATAAGGAGCTGCGTTATATGTGCTGCGAAACCCCAAAACCCAAAAAAACTTATCCCGCACCCTCTGTCACCGCTGATATTGTGGCGATAAGACCCTCTCCCCGTCCCTCTCTTCTTATGATAAAGCGTGGCAGAGCTCCTTACAAAGACACCTGGGCGCTCCCCGGCGGTTTTTTTGAGCCCGGTGAGACCATTGAACAATGTGCCCGACGTGAGCTTTTGGAGGAGACCTCCATCTCTGCCGAAAAGCTCTCTTATCTCGGCTGCTACAGCGCACCGGACCGTGACCCCCGCGGCTGGGTGATATCCTGCGCATTTTTGACCATTGCCGACGATTCATCCAATGCAGCCGCAGGCGACGATGCCGCAGATGCACTTTGGTTTGAGATAGCTTTTGACCAAAACACAGACGGCAGCTATGCTCTCTCCCTCACCGCCGGCGGCGTGAAACTCTCTGCTCACCTTGTCTTTGACCCCTGCAACGGCCGCTTTAACATCATCTCCTCCGAGGGCATAGCCTTTGACCACGCAGCCATGATCGCTGCCGCAATGAAGCTTGTCTCCCAAAAAACACTTTGAACGCAGCGCTTGCGTATAACGAAAGGTGTGTTTGAAACAACATGAACATCCCGGAAATTTATGAGGAAAACCCGATAATTGCCGCAGTTAAAGATGACGCCACCCTGCGCTGCGCCATCGACAGCCCCTGCCGCACCATCTTCCTTTTATACGGCAACATCTGTGATATCTCTCAAAAGGTGGAGCTTGTGAAAAACGCAGGCAAGCTGGCCATTGTCCACACAGACCTCATTGACGGTTTGGAAAACCGCGACGTGGCAGTCAAATTCATCCGTGAGACCACCAAAGCCGACGGCATCATCAGCACCCGCTCCATTATAATCAAGGCCGCAAGGGAATACGGTCTCATCGGCATACAGCGCTTTTTTCTCATAGATTCCATGGCATTGGACAATGCCCGCAAACACATTGAGCAGGGCATTCCCGACGTTATAGAAATTTTACCCGCCCTTGCAACCAAGGCCATTGCCACCCTCCGTGCGGAATATTCCATCCCCATTATTGCAGGCGGACTCATCAGCGACAAGGAAGACGTTATAAACGCCCTTTCCTCCGGTGCTTCTGCCATTTCCACCACGCGGCAGGATATTTGGTCTCTTTAAGTTTTTGCATATACTGAGTATATTTTTGCAAATTGTTGAAAATAAATACAAATATGCCTTGGATTTGCTGTAAAAGTATTCACCGCTACAAAAGTGCCAAAATTCTTTGTTCATTGTGTTGACAATCACTACCGTTAGTTTTATAATGAATATATCAAATTATTTTATCGAGGTACCGCTATGAAGTACTCTGCATCTGCTGTATACTTCTACTTTTACTTCTTTGGAGCTTTTTCTGAAGAAGTGATTTGTGCTGCCTGATAAACACCTTTAACTGTTAAGTAACGGGGGCTGTACAGAATCACTGTACAGCCTCTTTTTTGTTGAAATTATGAAAGGAACCGATGAAAAATGATAGCAGTATTGAAATCCGGAGTAACACCTGAACAGCAGGAAAATCTTTGCAACTGGTTTGAAAGCATGGGACTTTCCGTAAACATCTCCACAGGTGATTATCACACCATAATCGGCCTTATCGGTGACACCAGCAAGGTTGATATCGAGCTTCTTGAAGGTCTTTCTATAATTGAGAGCGTAAAACGCATAAGCGAGCCCTATAAAAAGGTAAACCTCAAATTCCACGAAGATCCCACTGTTGTGGATATTGAAGGAGTTAAGGTGGGCGGCGGAAACTTCCAGATAATTGCAGGTCCCTGCTCCGTTGAATCGGAACAGCAGTGTTTGAGCATTGCAGAGAACGTTAAGGCATCCGGCGCATCCATGCTTCGCGGCGGCGCATTCAAACCCAGAACCTCTCCCTATGATTTCCAGGGTCTCCACGCCCAGGGTCTTGAGCTGCTTGCAGAGGCGAAAGCCAAAACCGGACTCCCCATCGTATCCGAAATAATGAACATCCGCGACCTTCCGCTTTTCGAAAATGTTGACCTCATTCAGGTAGGTGCAAGAAATATGCAGAACTTCGACCTGCTCCGTGAGCTTGGAAATACCAAAAAGCCCGTTCTTCTCAAACGCGGACTTGCCAACACCATTAAAGAGCTGCTGATGAGCGCAGAATACATTATGGCAGGCGGCAACGAAAACATCATCCTCTGTGAGCGCGGCATCCGCACCTTCGAGAGCTACACCAGAAACACCCTGGATCTCTCCGCCGTGCCCGCTCTCCACGAGCTCACACATCTCCCCGTCATCGTCGACCCCAGCCACGCAAGCGGCATCTCCCGTTTTGTTGAGAGCATGTCCATGGCTGCCGCTGCAGCAGGCGCAGACGGCCTTATGATCGAGGTGCACAACGATCCCGAACACGCACTTTGCGACGGTGCACAGTCCGTTACACCTGCACAGTTCGATAAAATTGCAAAAAAAGTTGCAAAAATCAGAGAAGCCATGAAAGATTAATTTTTCCACGGTTGTTTTGAAAGGATTTCTTTGTTATGATAGTAGGAATAGTAGGTCTCGGACTTATCGGCGGCTCGCTGGCAAAGGCATATAAGCAGGCAGAAGACATTGTTGTTTACGGTGCAGACGTGGATCACTCCATTCTGGAATTTGCAAAAATGTCAAACGCAATAGATGACTTCCTCACCGATGACAACATTGCCCTGTGCGACCTTATCCTCATTGCCATAAACCCCGATTTTGCCATTAAATGGCTGGAGACCAATGCACCCAAAATTGATAAGCACACAGTTGTGATAGATTGCTGCGGCACAAAACGCAAGATCTGTGAGGTTGGCTTCAGGCTTGCCGATGAATACGGCTTTGAATATGCCGGCGGACACCCCATGGCGGGCTCACACCAGTGGGGCTTCAAAAACAGCCGCCCCAACCTTTTCAGAGGTGCAGCCATGGTCATCGTCCCCAAAAAGTATGACGACATCTATCTGCTGGACAGAATAAAACATCTGCTGCTTCCCGTTGGCTTCGGCTCTCTCCCCATCACCACCGCCGAAAACCACGACCGTGTTATTGCCTTCACATCCCAGCTTGCCCACGTTGTCTCCAACGCATATGTAAAAAGTCCCACCGCAAAAGAGCACCACGGCTTTTCCGCAGGCTCCTACCGTGACCTGACACGAGTTGCCTGGCTCAACCCCGCAATGTGGACCGAGCTCTTTTTGGAAAACAACGACTTTATGATAAACGAGCTGGATTCCATAATCAACTCACTCACAGAATACCGTGATGCCATTGCCGCAAATGACCGCGAGACTCTCTGCCAACTTCTTGACGACGGCAGAAAATGCAAACAGGAGATAGACGGACGATGAAGACCATCCACATAAACACCGCCTCAAAAAACTATGACGTAGTCATTGGCGGCGGACTTATTGAAAAAGCCGCAGAGCTGCTTCCCCACAAAAAAGCCGCCACAGCAGCCATCGTCTCCGATGACAACGTTGCCCCCCTCTACTGCGACAAGCTGGAAAATGCCCTGAAGACCATTGGTTTAAGGGTTGTCAGATTCGTCTTCCACGCAGGAGAGAGCTCCAAAAACCCCGATACACTCATTGAGCTGCTCACCTTCCTTGCAGAGAGCCGCCTCACCCGCTCGGATATGCTGTTTGCCCTCGGCGGCGGTGTCACCGGCGATATGGCAGGACTTGCCGCCGCTCTCTATATGCGCGGCATTCCCCTTGTTCAGCTGCCCACCACCCTGCTCTCCGCCGTGGATTCCTCTGTGGGCGGCAAAACCGCCATTGACCTTAAAAACGGCAAAAATCTGGTCGGCGCATTTTATCAGCCCAACCTTGTGATATGCGATACCGCCGCTTTGGATACCCTTCCCTCTGCGGAAATTGCCAACGGCAACGCTGAAATTGTGAAATATGCCGCAATAAGAGACGCTTCGCTGCTGGATATCATTCACGAACCCGACCGCCGTGATGAGCTTATTGCACGCTGTGTCAGCATTAAAAACGATGTTGTCAGCGAGGATGAACTCGATATCGGTCTGCGCCAGCTGCTCAACTTCGGTCACACCTTCGGTCATGCTGTGGAAAAGCTCAGCAACTACTCCACCCCTCACGGCAATGCGGTGGCCATTGGAATGGTGATAATCACCAACGCCTGTGTCAAAAAGGGCATCTGCCCTGCCGAGACGCTGGATATCCTTGTGGATGCCCTGAAAAAATGCGGTCTGCCCACCTCTGCCAACTACACCGCCGAGGAGATGTTCGACACCGTGCTCTCCGATAAGAAGCGTGCTTCCGATCATATCACCCTTGTCATTCCCGAATATTTCGGCAACTGCGTTTTGAAAAAATGCACCCTTGAAGAAACCTTCGATCTGCTGAAAACAGGTCTTGAGGAGGAAATTTAACATATGAAAGCTGTTGTCTCCCCCGCACCTGTCAGCGGCAAGCTGGATGCGATAACCTCAAAATCCAATCTGCACCGCCTGATGATATGCGCTGCCCTGGGCGACAAACCCGCCCACATTGCCTGCTCCGCAATTTCAAACGATATCTCCGCAACTGCCGCCTGCCTGAATGCAATGGGCGCCGATATCACCGTTGAGCAGGGCGAGAAAAGCAACCTTCTGCACATTCTCCCCATCTCCCGTGTGAACCCCACCGCCGTTTTGGATTGCGGCGAAAGCGGTTCTACCTACCGCTTCTTCGTGCCCACCGCGGTTGCCGCCGGCTGTGCCCCCGAATTCCATCTTCACGGCAGACTGCCCGGCCGCCCCATGGATGAGCTTTGGAGCGTGCTTGAAGCTCACGGCATAACTGTCAGCGGCAAAGGCACCGCTGCGGTCTCTCTCTGCGGCAGGCTTGTGCCCGGCAAATTTGAGATAGCAGGCAACGTATCCTCCCAGTTTATCACCGGATTGCTGTTTGCTCTCCCCCTGCTTGATGGGGACAGCGAGATAATACTCACCACCGCAACCGAATCTCTCGGTTACATAAATATGACTTTAGACGCTTTAAGACTGTTTTCTGTAACCGTCATTCCCACCGACAACGGATATAAAGTACCCGGAAACCAAAAATACATCACTCCCACAGAGCTCTTTGCAGAGGGAGATTGGTCCAACTCCGCATTTTGGCTCTGTGCTGCAGCAGCTGCAGGAAAAGGGCTGACTGTCAACGGGCTCAGCACCGACAGCTCTCAGGGAGACCGTGCCATCTGCGATATTCTCCGCAGTTTTGGTGCAAAGCTGAGCTTCGGCAATCGCTCCGTGACTGTTGAGGCAGGCTCAAAGCTCCGCGGCACCGAGATAGATGCCAAGGATATTCCCGACCTTGTGCCCGCCATAGCCGTTGCCGCCACCGCAGCGGAGGGCAAAACCGTGATAAACAACATCGCCCGTCTGCGGCTTAAGGAGAGCGACCGTGTTGCCACCGTTTGCGGCACGCTGAATGCCCTTGGCGGAAACGCAGATGCAGACGAGAATTCCATTGTGATAATCGGTACACGTCTCAATGGCGGCACCGTGGATTCCTGCACCGACCACCGCATAACAATGCTTGCAGCCACCCTTTGTGTTGTCTGCAAAAACGACATAACGATAACGGGTGCGGAGGCTTGCCGCAAGTCTTATCCCACTTTTTTTGATGATTTTACCGCTCTTGGCGGAAATGCCGAGCTGTTTGAGGAGGATTTGTTATGAGTTCATTTTGGGGCAAAAACATACGCATCTCCATTTTTGGACAA
>JAFSHJ010000290.1 GCA_017440425.1 Oscillospiraceae bacterium
ATCGGTCTTCCCCAGCTTGCCATGCACTCCGCCTATGAAACCGCAGGCAGTAAAGATACCGAATATCTCGTATCTGCCCTTAAACTTTTCTTTGAGAGCGCCGTTGCAATGCGTTCCGACGGCTGCTACGATATTATTTGATCAATGATAAAACGGAGGAATCTCTGATATGAAGATACTTGCTATTGAAAGCTCCTGCGACGAGACCGCCGCCGCCGTTGTGGAAGACGGCAGACAGGTCATCTCATCCGTTGTGGCGACCCAGCTTGCTGAACACGCCCTATACGGCGGTGTCGTTCCCGAAATCGCATCCCGCAGGCACGTTGAGAACATCGTTCCCGTGGTGGAACAGGCGCTGAATGAAGCCAACCTCACCCTCGACGATATCGATGCATTTGCCGTCACCTATGCACCCGGACTTATCGGAGCGCTGCTTGTGGGTGTAAACTTTGCAAAGGGACTTGCCATGGCTTCCAAAAAGCCTCTCATACCCGTACACCATCTCCGCGGACACATTGCCGCAAACTACATTGCCCATCCCACTTTGGAGCCGCCTTTCCTCTGTCTCACCGTTTCCGGAGGTCACAGCAGCATTATCAAGGTCAGCGATTACACCACCTTTGAGACGCTGGGCTCCACCCGTGACGATGCCGCAGGCGAAGCTTTCGACAAGGCTGCCCGTGCTATGGGACTTTCTTATCCCGGCGGCATCAGCATCCAGAATATCTCTGCAGAGGGCAACGACAAAGCCTTCAAGCTGCCCAAGCCGAGAGTTGAAGGCTCACCTTTGGATTTCAGCTTCTCGGGACTGAAGACATTCGTTATAAATCTGCTTCACAATGCCGAGCAAAAGGGCACCGACATCAGCATTCCCGACCTTGCCGCTTCCTTCCAGCGCACCGTTGTGGATATTCTCTGCGACAAACTGTTTGCCGCCGCAGATGAGATAAATGAAAAGCGCATTGTATGCGCCGGCGGTGTTTCCGCCAACAAGCTTCTCCGTGAGACGCTGGAACAGCGCTGCAAAAAGAGCGGCCGTGAGCTGTTTATCCCTCCCCTCTCACTTTGCGGTGACAACGCTGCAATGATCGCAGCTCAGGCATATTACGAGCTCACCTCCGCAGGTGGACTTGATGCTTTCAACAACTATCTCCCCCTCAATGCCTGCGCAACCCTGGATATATCCAAAAAAGCATACTGATCTCAAATTCAGCACGCCGGTTTTCCTAAATCGGTGTGTTTTTTTGATCTCCCCCGCCCCCGCACCGCGGACTCGATCGCCGCTGCGCGGCACACGGTTAGGCTGCAAAACAGCCAAACCGCGAACTCCCTCCCGTAGGGAGTGATCGAGTCCGCGGTGCGGGGGGCGGGGTCAGCTTCAAAACAAATAAAAAAGCCCGGGAAAGCAGTTCTGCTCTCTCGGGCATTGCATTTACTGTGTTGCAGCAAAATTACAGATTGAAATATCTGTCGAACTCTGCGGGATGGGGGATCTTGGCGAGTTCTGCACATTCCTTACGCTTGCGTGCGATAAAGTTCTTGATGAGGTGCTCGGGGAATACTCCGCCTGCGGTGAGGTAGTCGTGGTCAGCTTCAAGAGCATCGAGAGCAGCCTCGAGGGAGGTGGGCAGACCCTTAAGCTTTGCCTTTTCCTCTTCGGGGAGATTGAAGAGGTTGAAATCGTAGGGGCCCCAGCCGTTCTCGTGGGGATCGATCTGGTTCTTAACACCGTCGAGACCGGCCATAAGGATAGCTGCGAAGCAGAAATAGGGATTGCAGGTCGCATCCGGGTTACGCGGCTCAAAGCGGCGGAGGGAAGGAGTCTTAGCGTATGCGGGGATACGGATAACAGCACTGCGGTTTGAGGTTGCATATACTACGGTTACGGGAGCCTCTAAACAGGGAACGTGTCTCTTTAAGGAGTTGGTGCTGGGGTTGGTGAGTGCGCAGAGAGAGGAGATGTGCTTGAGAAGTCCGCCGATGAAATAGTGAGCGGTCTTGCTCAGGTGGGAGTAACCCTCGTCATCGGAGAATACGGGCTCGCCGTCTTTGAGGAGCAGCATGTGAACGTGCATACCGTTGCCTGCCTCGCCGTAAACGGGTTTGGGCATAAATGTAGCGGTCTTGCCGTATTTTGCAGCGGTGTTCTTGATGATATATTTGATCATCATGGTAGCATCAGCCATTTTGGACATTTCGCCGAGCATAGGCTCGATCTCAAACTGACCTGCTGCGCCAACTTCGGGGTGATGATAGTTGATCTTGATGCCGGCCTTTGCCATCTCAAGGCACATTTCGGAACGGCACTCATAAGTGCGGTCGTAGGGCTTTGCAATGTGATAAGCCTTCTGGTGGGGAACGATGTTGCCTCTGCCTTCGCTTGCACTGTTCCAGTAAGCCTGGTCAGCGTCAATGGATACGCCGATATCGTTGGACTGAACGCTCCAGCCGACGTTATCGAAAACGTGGAACTCAAATTCGGGGAGGATAAGCATTGTGTCAGCAATACCGGAATCTCTCATATATTTCTCGGCAGCCATAACAATGTTTCTGGGATACTGATCAAGAGGACGGTTCTCGGGATAGTCAATGATCATTGCGTTTCCGGTGATGGAAAGTGTGGGGATCTCGCAGAAAGAATCTATTACAGCGGTGTCGGGATCGGGGATGAACACCATATCGCTCTTTTCAACAACGGCATAACCATAGTTGGATGCATCGAATCCGATGCCGTTTTTCATTGTCTCTTCAGAAAAGTTTTGAGCGGGGATGGTTACATGGCGATACTGACCGTTGATGTCAACAATTTTAAAATCCACCATTTTAATGTCATTTTCGCGAATCATCTCAAGGATGTCTGCAACAGTTTTTCCCATTTTATTACCTCCGTTTTGCTGTCTTTATTTATAATTTTTCCATAATTAATAACCGTTTTGTCCTTCGATAAACTATAGTATATCGAAAAAATACCACTTTATAGGATATTTCAAATAATTGCCTTTGTCAATATATAATTGGTGAAAAATGTTAAAAAATGCCCAAAAATGGCATTTCAAACATTCTTTCCGCCCGTTTATGCAAATTTTCCTACATTTTTATTCAATAAAAACAAGCCACGGCAGACGTGATCCTTGTCGTGGCTTTTGCTGTTATTCCTTATGCTCTGCGGGGATCTCCCCGAAGGTGTTTTTGGCATATTCTTTAAGTGCTTCAAAAGATTCCGTGCTGATATAGTGCTCGATCTTGCAGGCATCCTTTGCAGCGACCTCAAAGCTCACTCCCACGTTCACCAAAAAGTTGGCGAGCCAGATGTGTCTGTCATACATTTCTGTGGCAACGCTGTTGCCTTTTTCTGTGAGCGAGATGAAGCCGTCGCCATCCACAGTGATAAAACCGCCGTTTTTAAGCAAAACACCGTTCGAGTAAGCTTCGGCCAAATGCTTAAAAAAGGAAAGGGAGGTGTCCTTTACGGTGAAAATATCAATAATAGCATTAATCAAAACCACTATGCAGGTGCCTTCAATAATTTTA
>JAFSHJ010000291.1 GCA_017440425.1 Oscillospiraceae bacterium
ACGTCGTGCTCCCCAGTTCTCCAAGCGCTAATTACTATGTGCTTATAACCCTGCAACCGCAATGGTTGCAGGGTTTTCTTTTTGCCGCTTGTCGCAAATCTGTCGCAAACTGTATTTTTCCTCTGTAGTTATGCTGTCTTTCTGCTTGCATACGCCTTGCGAAACTGCACGTTTTTGGGGATTGTGCAGAAGCGCAGAGATGGCAACGGAAACGGCAACTTCAACAATGCTATGCGTTGCTCCAGCGCCGCACGATTTTCCACTAATGTGTAAAGAACAACAGACGGGGAGCGCCCCAGCGTATTTGCCAGCGTTGTGATATAGTCAAGGTGTTTGGCAAGACAGCGGGCAGATACCCCACAAGCTGCATTGTCCAGTAAGCCAAAGGCGATTTCGTTCTCTCCTATCTCTTCAATGAATATTCCATTCTGTTGTAGTATATCGAGGGTTAACACTTTCAGACCTCTTGTAAATGAAGAGGGGGATCCTCGCCGGAAGCGAGAATCCCCCTCTTTTCAATGAGATGTTTGACAAATTGGAATTTGACACTTATAGCCGTTTCTCAATATTTTTCCAACTATGAGTAGTCAGGCAGCTTTTGTCTAAATCTTTAGTCATATTTTCCCAAAGCTGATATGGCATAGTCATCGACAAGTAGTCTTTAATAGTAACACTTCTCTGGGAGATGTCAAATAGTCCCATGATTGCATAAGGCTCTTCCTTATCCATCTGCTCCGCTGCATATACGATAGAATGGCACGCTGCGCCAAATGGTGCAAGGGTATTTATAGCTTTACCATTGTAGAATCCTTGCATAGTGACAAGAGCCGAAATTTGGTCTGCGTTCGCAAAGATATATACCAAATCGGGAGTGCCAACTTCTTCCCATCTGCTGAGCGGCGCAAACACAATTCGAGGATATGCCTTGTCTGAAAACGGCATATTCTGACGCCACTTCATTGCAATATTTGCATCACAGAAAAATCTCTCGCCCTCTTTTAACATGGGCGGTGCTCCTTCAGGAGTGCGGTCTCCCAAGCCCTGAGACAGCATTATGTGGATATTGGGATTCAATCTGGTAAAACCGTCTCCAAAGCAAGCTCCAACAGCGCCCCCTGGACAAGTGCAGCCTGCCTCATTCATGGATGTAATTTTCCCTTTTGCTGCAGCCAATACAAAAGGAATGACGCAATTTCTTTTATTGGGAGACGCTTCTAAGTCACTTTTTGCAGTCGTGTTTCCAAAGAATATTCCTACAGGCTCCAACTCCAAATGCAGCATTTCAACCAATTTTTTATCCATGATTGACCACCCTTTCAAATTCTTATTTATCGGTCAGTTTACTTTATCATATTTTTTCGCCTCCATCAACGCATAGTGAAACTGACGAAGATGAAGCCCGTCAGTCCATAAGTAAAAGGGAGGAACGAAATCCTCCCTTGACAATTTCCCTTTTCTTTGTTTAATGCGGCCCAATTTTTGCGCTGGGTAACGGTCTTTCCCTTAACCAACAATGTCTTGACGACACTTTGCCTGAAAACACCGCAATGCCCTGCAACCGCAAGGCTCAGCTCCTTCATGTGCACATTTGCCTCTAAAAACCGGTCGTTCGGTGCATCTTTACAGAAAGCAAAAAGACCCGCATCGCGGGGCTTTGTGGTCGGGAGGTGGGCGCTTGCGTTCACCTCCCTTTATCCTGCTTTTTCTTTCGTCCTTCGTACTCTCTTGAAACACGGAACCAACTGTTCCAGAGAAAGCTGGCCTTTCGCCAACTTCGGCCACAAAGGCCGCACACCGCGTTTAGATATCCGGACGGGAAATGATGCCACTCCTCTCCGAAAAATTGCACACAGCGGCCCACACGGGGATAATTTTTCCGAGTACCCACCTTTCTTTTCTCACCA
>JAFSHJ010000292.1 GCA_017440425.1 Oscillospiraceae bacterium
CACTTGAGAAGCATAAAATAACCCCTAAAACAATAACCGCAGGAGAAAACATCAAATGCGGCGAAATCTCTATAGAAGTTTTGAAAGATGCAAGAGATTACGAAAACTACGTTAAAGGCAACGAGATAAACGACAGCTCTGCTGTGTTTAAGGTGCATTTTCCAAACAGAGATGTGCTGTTTTTGGGTGACCTCGGTTGGGACGGCGGAGCCGATCTGCTCAAAGAAATTCCAAACGAGAAACTGCGCTGCGGAATAGTGCAGATGGCACATCACGGGCAAAACGGTGTGGACAGAGCTTTTTACGAGGTGGTTCAGCCTGAAATATGTCTATATTGTGCCCCCGATTGGCTGTGGGATTGTGACACCGGCGGGGGAAAGGGCAGCGGTCCGTGGAAAACGCTGGAGGTTCGCCGTTGGATGGAGGAACTTGGTGTCTCCATGAGCTGTCCCCACGCATACGGAGATTATAAATTTATATAGTGCCGAAATTGCTTTTGTCGGAAATTTATATTATAATATTATCAATGACATAGAAAATGCAGGGAGAATATATGTTAGCCGATACTGTTATGACTATACTGGAGATCATCGGAACCATAGCCTTTGCCATATCCGGCGCATTTATAGCCATAAGCGTCAAAATGGATATTTTCGGTGTGGTTTTTATAGGCTGCACCACCGCATTTGGCGGTGGAATAGTGAGAGACCTGCTCATAGGCAGAATACCGCCTGCTGTCTTTCGAAAATTCGAGTTGGTTGTCATTGCTGCGGTTGCTGCGATAGCTGTGTTTGTGATTGCGGCACTTAACAAAAAGACATTCAATCCTCTCCGCGCCAAAATAGAAAACATAAACAACGTTTTTGATGCAATGGGTCTTGCGGCATTTGCTGTAATGGGCACAGAGGTCGCTTTTTCGGAAGGGTTTTCGGATAATCCGTTTTTGTCTGTGATCCTCGGTATGCTCACGGGTGTTGGCGGCGGAATAATAAGAGATATTCTCACCGACTCAACGCCGGTTGTGTTCAAAAAATATGTCTATGCCATTGCAGCAATTGCTGGAAGCATTTTGTATTACATATTGAGAATAAACACGGATAACCCCGTGTGGCCCACAATTCTGGCAATGGTTCTGGTGTTTATGCTGCGTATGCTGGCAACAAAATATCGCTGGAGTCTGCCGAAGATAAATTTTGAAGAGAATAAATAAAAATAATTAAGGACCTCAAAAATGAGGTCCTTAATTTATTTTTGTATGTCGATGTATTCAAACAGTTCCGAAACATCTTTAAGCACCGTAACTCCAAAGGCGGAAAGTGCCCGGTGGGATTGATGCCCTTTTGAGATTAGCAAACAATCGCAACCAAGAGCCGAAGCAACCTCAAAGTCATGATCCAGATCTCCGATCAAAACCGCATCGGAGGGGGAGATGCCTGCAGTTTGCATATACTCTTTTGCAGATTCAAGCTTGCTTGCGCAGCGAAAACCGTCCTGACCGATAATTTCGGCAAAGATATCGCTTATCCCGAAGCGGGCAACCTGCTCTTTAAGTCTGTTCCTCTCCGAAGAGGAGATGACTATCTGAACAGCCCCAAGCTTGTTTAACTCTGTAAGTATGTCCTTCACACCGGGCATAAGTCCGTATTTTTGCATGTGCCTGTCATATCCTGTGTGGAATTCCTCGGCAAGCACCGTGAAATCGGGTTTTTCGGGAGCGAACAACCTCTCATAGAACAAGGTGATGGGTGTTGCAACAAGCTCGTAATACCGCTGCAAATCAATGCGAAGGCGGTTTCGTCTGTCAAGAATATCGTTTACAGATTCAAGAGCCGCATAAACATCGTTTACAAGGGTGCCGTTCCAATCCCAAAAGATGTATTTATAAGAGCGTTTCATTATTCGGCAATGGTCTTGGGTGCGGGATACTCAACACCGAATGTCTCGATGGTGATGGTCTTGATGCGCTGATCGTTGTAAGGCTTGTCGCTGCTGTCTGTTGCAACGCTTACAATTTTATCAACAACATCCATGCCCTCGGTAACTTTGCCGAAAGAAGCATACTGGTTGT
The DNA here is from genome assembly GCA_017440425.1 of Oscillospiraceae bacterium. Classification (GTDB taxonomy): domain Bacteria; phylum Bacillota; class Clostridia; order Oscillospirales; family Ruminococcaceae; genus SIG526. Next base: position 2,069 of record JAFSHJ010000292.1, read on the forward strand.
CGAGGTGGGGAGCATCTTCAACCATGATGAAGAACTGGCTGCCTGCTGTGTTGTAGCCTGCTGCGGGATTCCAAAGGGTACCGCCGCGGCGAGCCATGGAGATAACTCCGCGGGTGTGGGCAAGGTTGTTCTTGTGACCGTTGTCGCTGAACTCGCCCTTGATGTTGTAGCCGGGACCGCCGGAGCCGTTGCCTTCGGGGTCGCCGCCCTGGATCATAAATCCGGGAATAACTCTGTGGAAGATAAGGCCGTCATAGTAACCGGATTTTGCAAGAGAGATGAAGTTGTTTACTGTGTTGGGAGCAACATCGGGATAAAGCTCAACCTTGATGATGCCGCCGTCTTCCATCTCGATGGTTGCAACGGGGTTGGGACCTTTGTTTCCGCAAGCTGCGCAGGGAATTGCAAGCAGCACGCACAGAGACATTGTCAGAATTCTTTTAAGTGTCATTTCAATTTCTCCTTATAGATAAATTATATAATAAAAACAAATTAATGTCAGCGCTCAAATTCCGGCTTGCGTGAGTGATATATTACGCTGAGAGCAAGTCCGATTCCGAGATAAGAGGTCACAACAGATGTACCGCCGGCACTTATCAGCGGAAGGGTGAGACCGATAACGGGGAGAACGCTCAGGCACATTCCAATGTTGAAGATGGTCTGAAAAGCAAACATGGCGAATACACCGATGCAGATGAAACGTCCGAGATCGTCGGCAGCCTTGTGGGCAGCAACCAGAAAACGCATCATAATTATCATGAGAACAACCACAACAGCGGTGCAGCCAACAAGTCCCATTGCCTGCCCGATAAAGACAAAGATGAAGTCGTTGTGGATCTCGGGTGTCCACCAATGGTCTCCGGAGAAGATGCCGTTGCCCATAATTTTTCCGGCACCGAGGGCAGTCAGTCCCTCAAGCTGCTGGAAGCCTTTGCCAAGGGGATCGCTTTCAAGATTGAAGATTATGGTGAAGCGTATCCTTTGGTCGTTGCTTAAGAGATATTCCCAGGCAAACGGCACAGCTACGCACACCGCAACCACCGCCGTGACAATGTATTTCCAGTCTATTCCCGCAGCAAACAGCATCGAGAGGAAGATGAGACAGAAAATAAGCATTGTTCCGTCATCGCCCTGCAGCATTACAAGACCGATGGGGATGGCACCGTGGATGCAAAGCAGAATAATGTGCAATATAGAGTTGATTTTGTCTTTCACCTTGGTGAGATGCAGCGAGAAGGTGAGAATGAATGCCATTTTCATGAATTCGGATGGCTGAAGAGACATACCGAAGGGAAGAGGCAGCCATGCTTTGTCGTCAGCCTCTCCGCGCTGGGTTCCGATGAAAAACGTCAGCAGCACAAGAACAAGAACAATGGGGACGTATAAGCGCCACAGCTTGGCGAGAAGATGGTAATCGAAAAACGAGATGATTATTGCAGACAATATACCAAGTGAACCGGCTACGATCTGAACCTGAACGTAGCGGGGATATACATAGGGCATATCGGAGTTGAGCATACCTTTAATAAGTACGACGCTGAGCACGGAACAGCATATGCACAGAAGCAATATTATCTTGTCGGTGTATTTGATATAGCGAAACAGTGCTTTAAAAGCCTTTTTAACCAACAGCCGTTCCTCCCAAAGTAAAATTATATAAACAATTTTATCACTTTAAGCAGAAATATTCAAGTATAATACTTTCAATATAAAAAGTTTTGTGTTATAATTAATAAAATGTATTTCGAATGTGGAAGTTTGAAACGGTATCATATTAATGAAAAATGAGAGGAAGTAATGTTTATGGCAGGTTTCCCCAGCGATATTGAAATTGCCCAGGCGGCAGACTTAAGACCCATAACCGAAATTGCAGAAAAAGCAGGTATCCTTCCCGATGAGCTGGAACTCTACGGAAAGTATAAGGCTAAAATATCTGACGAAACAATAAAGAGACTCAAAGACCGTCCCAACGGAAAGCTGATCCTTGTTACAGCAATCAACCCCACTCCGGCAGGAGAGGGAAAGACCACCGTTACGGTAGGTCTCGGTGAAGCTATGAATTACATCGGCAAAAAAGCAGTTATTGCATTGCGTGAGCCATCTCTCGGTCCCGTTTTCGGTGTTAAGGGCGGTGCTGCAGGCGGCGGTTATGCTCAGGTGTTGCCGATGGAAGACATCAACCTGCATTTCACAGGAGATATGCACGCTATCACAGCTGCAAACAACCTGCTCTGTGCAATGATAGACAACCACATTCAGCAGGGAAATCTTCTCAACATAGATTCCAGACGCATTCTTTTCAAGCGCTGTATGGATATGAACGACCGTGAGCTCCGCAACATCGTTGCAGGTCTCGGCGGAAAGCTCAACGGCGTGCCCCGTGAAGACGGATTTATCATCACCGTTGCCAGCGAAATTATGGCTATCCTCTGTCTCTCCGCAGATATCACCGACCTGAAAGAGCGTCTCGGCAACATTCTCGTTGCATTCAACTATAACGGTGAACCTGTATATGCAAGAGAGATCGAAGCAGTTGGCGCAATGGCTGCTCTGCTTAAGGATGCAATTAAACCCAACCTTGTTCAGACTCTTGAAAACACCCCCGCACTTATGCACGGCGGACCTTTTGCCAACATCGCTCACGGCTGCAACTCCGTAAGAGCAACCGCACTCGCACTCAAACTTGCAGATTACTGCATCACGGAAGCAGGCTTCGGCTCCGACCTCGGCGCAGAAAAATTCTTCGATATCAAGTGCAGAAAAGCCGGTTTCAAGCCCTCTGCGGTCGTGCTGGTTTCCACACTTCGTTCCTTCAAATATAACGGCGGAGTTCCCAAGACAGAGACATCCCTGCCCAATGTTGAGGCATTGAAGAATGGTATAGTAAACCTTGGCAAACACGTTGAGAATATGCGCAAGTTCGGTGTTCCCGCAGTTGTTGCTCTCAACCGCTTTGCCTGCGATACAGACGAAGAGATAAAGGTATTCACAGATTACTGCGATTCCATCGGCGTAAAATACGCTATGGCGGAAGTATTCGCCAAGGGCGGCGAAGGCGGTGCAGAGCTTGCAAGAACCGTTGTTGAGGTCTGCGAGACAGTAGAATCCAACTACAAGCCCATCTATGACCTTGAGCTCTCCATTAAAGAAAAGATCAACAAACTTGCAACCGAGATATACGGTGCGGACGGTGTTGATTTTACAACCCAGGCAAACAAGCAGATAGCTGAAATTGAACAGCTTGGTGCAGGAAACCTGCCCATCTGCGTTGCAAAAACACAGTATTCGCTTTCCGATGATCCCAAAAAGCTGGGACGTCCCACCGGCTTCAATATCACAGTTAAGGAAGTCAAGCTCTCCGCAGGTGCAGGATTCGTTGTTGTTCTCACCGGAGACATTATGACAATGCCCGGACTTCCCAAACGTCCGGCAGCCTGCAACATCGATGTTGACAACGACGGAAAGATAAGCGGATTGTTCTGATATCATAAGGAATGTTGGCAGGGAGGATAGGATGCTGAAATTTGTTTCAAACTCCGAGAGAGAAACCGAAGAGGCAGCAAAAAAAATTGCCGCAAAACTTGCAGCAGGTGACGTAATAGCATATATCGGCGGATTGGGGGCAGGTAAGACCGCTTTTACCCGCGGACTTGCCAAAGGCCTTGGCTGCGATGAAAACGTGACAAGCCCAACGTTTGCCATTGTAAACCGCTATGAGGGAAAAATTCCCCTCAACCACTTTGATATGTATCGGATAGACGGCTTTGACAGCCTCTATTCAATAGGCTTCTTCGATTATCTGGACGAATGTTCTGTGTGTGCCATAGAATTGAGCGAAAATATCACCGAATATCTTCCCGAAAATACTATCTTTATAGAAATAAGCCGCGTTGATGACAACGTGCGTGAAATTACAGTAACTGGAGACGATCGCTTTGTCGATGATATTGGGGATTGACACCTCAGCCAAAACAGCGTCAGCCGCAATTTGCGCTGACGGAAAGATAATAGCCCAAACTCAGCTCAATACAAGGCTTACACACAGCCAGACGGTGCTTCCCATGGTGCAGTCG
>JAFSHJ010000293.1 GCA_017440425.1 Oscillospiraceae bacterium
CTGTGCCGATAGATGCCCGAAACTTCAAACGTCCCAAATACGGAATGGCAATATCTGCGCTGGCAGGACCCGTATCCAACCTGCTGTTTGCCCTGCTCTCCATGGCGCTTTATAAGCTGGCGATAACTGTGGCGCTGCTGTATCCCGATACATACGGCGCAATGAGCATCGCGGCAGAAATTCTCATAATAATGATAAGCGTCAATGTGGCGCTGGCTGTGTTCAACCTCATCCCCATCCCGCCTCTGGACGGCTCAAGGGTGGCATCCGTCTTTTTGCCGGAGAAGCTCTATTTTGGGATGATGAAGTTTGAACGCATCATCTTCGTCGTTTTTATCGTTGTCATATATACAGGAATATTGGACGCTCCGCTTGCTGTGGCAAGAGGCTGGATGTTCGAGATACTGGATTGGCTGACACTTCCCTTTGATTTTGTGATTAGTTTGATCATCGGTGGGTAAGAGTAATGGAACTTAGTTTTAAAGTTGCGGATTACGAAGGTCCGCTTGACTTGCTGCTAACGCTTATTGCAAGGCATAAAATAGATATTTTGGATATCAACATATCCGAGCTGCTCAAACAGTATCTGGAAGAGATGGAGAAGCTGGACAAGACGGATATGGATACAGCCAGCAGCTTTCTTGAGATGGCATCCCGCCTTGTCTATATCAAGACAGTGTCGCTGCTGCCAAAGCACGAGGAAGAGACGGAACAGCTCAAAAGCGAGCTGAGCGGACAGCTGTTGGAATATCAGCTGTGCAAAGAGGTCGCAGCAATGCTGTCGCAGCTCTATGTGGGCGGAGATATCTTCATCAGAGAGCCGCAAAAGGTGGAGACAAGCAAGGAATATACGGCAACAATGCCGGTCTCCGAGCTGCTCAGCGCATATATCGGTGCATTGGGCAAAAAACAGCGCCGTCTGCCGCCTCCGCGCTCCGCATTCAGCGGTATCGTTAAGCAGAGGGTGGTGTCGGTTTCCTCTCGCATAATCCACATTATGAAGCGGCTTTACGGCTCGGGCACGGCGGAGATAAGCAGCATAATGGATAGTTGCACCGACCGCTCCGAGATGGTGGTCACCTTTTTGGCAATGCTGGAGCTCATCAAAAGCGGACGCATAGAGGTGGACGACGAGGGCGAGAATATGCGCCTCACCGGTCGCGAGACCGAACCCCTCAGCGAAGAAGATATCATGAGCGATTTTGATATACCCGCAGAAGCGGAAACAGAGGAAAAAACCGAAGTCACGGTGTAAAAATAAAAGAAATCATATAACGGTGGAAATATTATGACAGACAATGCAGAACTTATAGCCTGCGAAGAAATAATGAGTGATTTGGAATATAAGCGCGCTGTGGAGGCAATGCTTTTTGCAAGCGGAGACCCCATATCAACGGTGCGAATAGCCGCTGCATTGGGAATAGCCATTGTGGAGGCAAAGGCCTATGCGGATGCCCTCGTAAGGGAATATGAGGAGCAGCAGCGCGGCATACGCATAATGCGTATGAACGACAGCTACCAAATGTGCTCCTGCGAGAAATATGCGGCGTATATCAAAAAAATGCTGGAGATAAAACGCAGCGCCACCCTTTCTCAAGCGGCAATGGAGGTGCTTGCGATCGTTGCATATAACCAGCCGGTCACCAAAGCGTTTATAGAGCAGGTGAGAGGCGTTGACTGCAGCGGCGTAATAAACACGCTGGTGGAAAAAGAGCTCATCGAAGAGGCGGGACGTCTTGAGCTTCCCGGAAGACCCATTGCATATAAGACCGGCTACAATTTCCTCAGAAGTTTTTCACTTTCATCAATAGAAGAGCTTCCTCCGGTGGAGAGTGCCGAGGAGGACGGAAGCGGTCAGGAGGAAAACCTGTTCGACCTGGTGGAAGGAGAAGAGCGTTTGAATGCTGAAGGAGGCGAGATATGACGGGTTGGATAATCGCAGGCGGCATAGTGCTGTTTTTGGTGTTGCTGCTTTTCATCCCCGTTTGTGTCCACGTCGCCTATGACGGAGAGTTTAAGGTCTTTGTGTCATATCTCTTTTTAAAGTTCGGTATACTCCCGAAAAAAGAGGGAAAAAAGAAAAAGGAAAAGCCGAAGAAGGAGAAAAAACCAAAAGAGCAGGAGACTCAGCCCAAAAAGAAACCCACCTTCAGCCAAAAGCTGAAAAAGCTGCAAAGCACGGTGGAAACGGTGCTGGAGCTGCTGGGAGCGGTTAAAGGTCCCTTGAAATATCTGCTTAAAAGCATAAGGCTGTATCTTCTTGAACTCAACCTGACCGTGGCATCGGACGACCCCTGCGACACGGCGGAAAACTACGGTAAGATCTGTGCGGCGGCATATCCGCTGCTCTCTGCGTTAAGAGAGATCAAAAAACCGAGAAAACAGAATGTGGTCATCAAACCGGATTTTTGCGAAAGCGAAGGCACCGTGACCGCCCGCATCAAACTGGGGGTAATTCCTTGGGCGGCAATAATTTCTGTCATCGGTATCGGCATAAACTATTTGGCGATAATATTAAAAAAGCAAAACAATTCAAAAGAAATATCAGTTGCGGCTAAAAACAGGAGGAAAAAACAATGAGCGAAAAGAACGTAGGCAACATGATCGACGTATCCATGAAGAACCTGAAGGGTCTGGCAGATGCCAACACCGTTCTGGGCGATCCCATAGACCTCGGTAACGGCACCACCATCATCCCCGTCTCCAAAGTATCCTTTGGTTTCGGTTCCGGCGGCTCCGATTATCCCAACAAGAGCGGCAACAATCAGGAGCTCTTTGGCGGCGGCGTAGGCGGCGGTGTAAAGGTCCAGCCCGTTGCATTCATCGTTTCCACAGCCACAGACGTAAGGATCATGGAACTTCCCACCAGCTCCAACGCAGGCGATAAGGTCATCAATATGATCCCCGGAGTTATCGATAAGATCACCGCTTTTATCGATAAAAACAAGAAAAAGGGCGATGCTCAGGGCGAAGCCGCAGATATGATGCCCACAGACGAATCCCAGGGCTGAGGTTTAAGCAAATCGGTAACAGAATAACCTTCAAACCTCCTGCATAGATTATATCGGCAGGTGGTTTGTTGTGTCAAAAAAACAAAATAAATTCAAAAAAACGGTATGTGTGTTCGTAGCGGCATCAATTGCGCTGCTCTCGAGCATCTCCGCATTGGGAGACACCGCAGATTTTCCCAAAAGTGTGGAGGCAAAAGCGGCATTGGTGATGGAAAGCGAAAGCGGAAGGATACTCTTTGCGCAAAATGAGCGGGAGCGCCTTCCCATGGCAAGCACCACAAAGATGATGACGGCGCTGATAACGCTGGAGCAGCCGCAGCTTGACGCACAGTTCAAAGCGGAGGACTCCGCTCTCAGGGTAGAGGGCAGCTCAATGGGGCTTTGCTTCGGCGACACGGTAACGCTGCGTGCCTTGGCGGCAGGAATGCTGCTGGCATCGGGCAACGATGCCGCAAATGCCGCAGCAATGCGCATTGCGGGAGGAATTCCGCAGTTTGCGGCACTGATGAACGAGAGGGCAGAGCAGTTGGAGCTCACAGATACGCATTTTGTCAATCCCTCGGGTTTGGACGATGAGGAGCACTATTCCACCGCATACGATCTGGCGGTAATTGCACGGGAGGCCCTTAAAAATCCAAATTTCAGGGAGCTGTGTTCATCCGTCACGGCAAAGGCAGAGTTTGGCTCGCCTCCAACCGGGAGAACTCTGAAAAACCACAACAAACTGCTTAAGCTTTATCCCGGAGCAATCGGGGTAAAGACGGGATTTACCAAAAAAGCAGGCAGATGCCTTGTCTCTGCGGCAGAGAAAAACGGTGTAACGCTCATCTGCGTCACGTTGGGGTGTCCCGATGACTGGAACGTACACACCTCTCTTTTGGAAAGCTGTTTTGATGGCAGAGAGCGCCGTGACCTCACGAAACTGCTGCCACAGACAGAGGTGACGGTAACGGGCGGCACAGTTGATCGTGCAAAGCTGGGGGCAAAAAGGCACTTTGCCGCACTCACACAGGCAGAGTTTGAGGCGGTGACGTGGAAAATATACAAAGAGCCGTTTGTGTTTGCACCGGTTGAAAAGGGTGCTGTCTGCGGTTGGGCGGAGTTTATGCTTAATGGTGAGATCATCGGCAGGGCAGAGCTCACGGCAGCGGAGACCGCAGCTGCGGCAAAAACACAACGAGGATTCGGTTGGTTTATTTCACGGCTGTTTCGGCAGCGTGTTTCACAGTAAATATTTATTATCGACATAAAACGGAGGAGCCGTATATGGCTGAAAAAGTAAGAATTCAAAAAGCATTGTCCGATGCAGGCATCGCTTCACGCAGAGCAGCGGAGAAAATGGTTGAGCAGGGCAGAATAAAGGTCAACGGAAGACCCTGCATCATCGGTCAGCAGATCGACCCCAGGCGTGATAAAGTTATGATAGACGGCGAGCCCGTTGAGCTTTCGGTGAAAGACAAGAGAAAATGGTACATAGCACTCAACAAGCCCAGAGGCTATGTCACCACAATGAGCGACGAGCTGGGCCGCAAATGCGTCACCGAGCTTGTCAGCGATATTCCCGAGAGAATATATCCCGTGGGCAGGCTGGACAGAAACTCCGAGGGTCTGCTCATCATGACAAACGACGGCGATTTTGCCAACCTCGTCATGCATCCCCGCAGTGAGATCGAAAAGACCTACCGTGTCACCGTGGATTCCGAGGTGACCGAGGATCAGGTGGTGGATCTCTCTGCAGGCATCGTGCTGGACGGAGAAAGGACCCTCCCCGCAGTAGTCAACGTGGTCACCAAGGAAGAGGGCAGAACAGTAATGCTGATGACCATCAAAGAGGGCAAAAACAGACAGATTCGCCGTATGTGCGAGGCAGTGGGACTCACGGTATCCCGACTCAAGCGCATAGTTATCGGTCCCGTCCGTCTTGGAATGCTCAAGCCGGGCACATGGCGCGAGCTCACCGCAATGGAGCTGAAACAGCTTCGCTCCAAGTATGAATCCTCCGTCAAAAACGGCGAAGGCGCAGACAAAAAAGAGAAGAGCACAAAGAACAAAAGATACCGCTGACAACATCTCCGGCAGAGCCTTTCTGTCGGAGATATTTTTTGTAAACGGGAGAAAATGAGCGAAAAACAGAGTTTGTAGGCGTTTGACAAAGTTTAAAACTATCAAAACTCATATTAACTGCCGCCTTTTTGGGGGAGAGATTGTGATGACTTCCGAAATATCAAAAACAACCCCCAAAAGGTTGACAAGGTGATGAGAAAAATAGTACAATATAAGTTGGTAAATTATGAGTTGTTGACGCCGCAGAAGATGTAGAGAGCGGAGAGCCACTCATAATTGCAAATAAAAAAACAAGGAGAACAGCGGTATGATTTACAGCATGACCGGATACGGACGCGGTCAGCAGACAATGCCCGAAAGGGATATTCTGGTTGAGATCAAATCGGTAAACCACAGATTTTTCGAATTTTCCGCAAGACTTCCCAGAGCCTACGGTTTTCTTGAAGAGAAGCTCAAGAGCTATGTGCAGAGCAGAGTCTCCAGAGGTAAGGTGGATGTAAGCGTATTCATCGTGAACCTTGACGGTGCAAACGTGGAAGTCGGCATAAACACCGAGCTTGCCAAGGGTTACATAAATGCACTCAGGAAACTGGGTGAGGAGACCGGCATCGGCGACGATATCACCCTTACCTCCATCTCCCGTTTTTCCGATATCTTCATTGTCCGCAGGGCAGAAGAGGACGAGGATGAGCTGTGGCAGCAGGTGAAGCAGGTAACGGAAGAAGCTGTCAGCAACTTCCTTGCAATGCGTGCCAGAGAGGGCGAAAAGATGAAGAAAGACCTTCTTGAGCGCCTTGAAAGCATTGAAAAGAGCGTTGCCGTTGTGGAGCAGAGCTCCGAGCGTATCGTTGAGGATTACCGCACAAGACTCTATAAAAAGATAAGCGACGTCCTTGCGGATAAACACGTGGATGAGCAGCGCATCCTCACAGAGGCGGCCATCTTTGCGGAAAAAACCGCCGTGGATGAGGAAACTGTGAGACTCCGCAGCCACATTGCCCAGTTCAGACAGATCCTGGAGGCAAACGAGCCCATCGGACGCAAGCTGGATTTCCTTGTTCAGGAGATGAACCGAGAGGCAAACACCACAGGCTCCAAAATTCAGGATATCGAAGTGACCAGGGTGGTCGTTTCCATCAAATCCGATATCGAAAAGATTCGTGAGCAGATACAGAACATAGAATAAATCCAAAGCATAGAAGTTGAAAAAGCGGAGGTAATTGTAAAATGAAGCTTATAAACATAGGTTTTGGAAATATGGTTTCCGCCAACAGACTTATAGCCATCGTCAGCCCGGAATCTGCGCCCATAAAGCGTATAATCCAGGATGCGAAGGATAGAGGAACACTCATAGATGCAACCTACGGCAGACGCACCCGTGCAGTTATCATCACCGATTCCGACCACGTTGTGCTTTCCGCCGTTCAGCCGGAGACCGTTGCAAACCGACTTATTGATGTTGAGGATGTTGAGGATGACGAATAAAAAAGGACAGGTCATAGTAATAACCGGACCGTCCGGAGTGGGTAAGGGCACCATTCTCAAAAGTGTAATGGAAGACGACAGCTCACTTTGCTTTTCCGTTTCGGCAACCACCAGAGCCCCCCGTCCCGGCGAAGAGGACGGCAAAGACTATTTCTTTGTCAGCCGCGAGCGCTTTAACGAGATGGTGGCGCAGGGCGAACTGCTGGAATATGCCGAATACAGCGGAAATTGCTACGGAACACCGAGAAAGCCGCTGGAAAAGCTGCTGGACCAAGGATATGACGTAATATTGGATATCGAAATACAGGGCGCACGCAACGTGATGAAAAGCTATCCCGAAGCGCTGTTCACGTTCATAATGCCGCCCAGCTTTGAAACGCTGGAAAAGCGCCTTGCAAAAAGAGGCACCGAAACTCCCGAAAAAATAGCTCTCAGGCTGGAGACAGCCAAGCAGGAGCTTGAATGCTACAAAGAGTTTCAATATATAATAGTGAATGACAAACTTGAGGATGCGGTAGCAGAGCTTCAGGCGGTGATAACCGCAGGACGCTGCCGCTGCACCGAATACATCAAAAATAAAAGGGGTATGTAATTATGATATTTAAACCTGCCATGTCTCAGATTCTTAAAGAGGGAGAGAGCTATTATTCTCTGGTTGTTGCCGTTGCAAAACGCGCACGCGAAATTGCAGAAGAGGCAGAAGCCAACCACACCGTTCTTGTTGAAAAGCCTGTCCAGCTTGCCGTTGAAGATTTTGCAAGCGGAAAATATAAGCTCACAGAGAGCGAACTCATCGGCGTTCCCGAGGAATAATTAATAAAGTTGCTCTGTAAAAGCAAACGGAGGACTTGTTTTGTACAAAACCGTAGAAATTGCGGTGGAAAAAACCGCATTTCATTTTGACAGACTCTTCTCATATCTGGTGCCTTCGGCGCTTTGCAATGACGTTTTTCCCGGCAAGCGTGTGCTGGTGCCGTTTGGCGGCGCAAACACTCACCGTCAGGGCATGATATTTTCCGTCAGCGAAACGGAGGATGTCACCGGCTACAAAAGCATTCTCAGCGTGCTGGATAAAGAGCCGGTGCTGGGCAAAGCTCAGCTCAATTTGGCTGTTTATATCACCGAAAACACCTATTGCACCTACTACGAAGCCGTAAAAGCCATGCTTCCTCCGGGTATCGGGTATGAGATACATTTCAAATATGAGCTTGCGGAAAACTACGCAGCAAAAGCAGCGGGAAACGAGGCTGCCCTGCGTGTTACGGAATATCTCGAGAGCAAAAACGGCGAAGACTCCGCAGAGAACATAAAAAAGCTCTGCGGTGTTGACGATGTTCTTCTGCGCTCTTTTGCAGCAGATGGAATACTCACCGTCAGCGAGCAGACCGACCGCCGCATCGGCGACAAAACCTGCCTTATGGCAGAGCTCTCTCCCCACAGCGAGGATATCATCGGCACGGTGAAGCTTACCGCAAAGCAGCAGGCTGTGGTGGATTTCCTCACCGACAACAGCTGCGCCTCGGTGAAGGAGATAGAGTATTTCACAGGTTCCACAAGAGCAGTCTGCGACGGACTTGTCAAGCGGGGGATCATCCGTTACAATGCGGATGCCGTCTACCGCAGACCCTACGAAAGCTGCGACCAAACCGAGGATGCATCAGCCATCGAGCTCACATCCGAGCAGCAAAAGGCATACGACGGTCTCTGCGAGCAATATGACAGCGGAAAACGGGGCGGTGCCCTGCTTTTCGGTGTTACGGGAAGCGGCAAAACAAGGGTATATTTAAAGCTTATACAGCACGTTATAGACAGCGGCGAGGACGTCATCGTGATGGTGCCGGAGATATCTCTCACACCGCAGACAATGCGCCATTTCCGCTCCTATTTCGGCGATACAACAGCAATAATCCACAGCGGACTCTCCATGGGAGAGCGCCTTGACGAGTGGAAACGCATAAACGAGCGCAAAGCCCGCATCGTCATCGGCACCCGTTCAGCGGTGTTTGCTCCGGTGAAAAAACTGGGTATGATAATTATGGATGAGGAGCAGGAGCACACATATAAATCCGACAGCGCCCCGCGTTACCACGCCAAGGATGCGGCCAGATTCCGCTGTGCGGGAGAGGGCGCAATGCTGCTGCTTGCATCGGCAACACCTTCAATAGAGAGCTACTACAACGCAAAAAACGGAAAATATTCACTCTATACACTCAAACAGCGCTACGGCGGTGCCGTTCTGCCGTCTGTCAATGTGGTGGATATGAAGATAGAACTTCTGGATGGCAACGTGGACGTGATGAGCGCCCTGCTGTCGGAAGAGATAGAATACAACCTCAGCGTGGGAGAGCAGTCCATTCTGCTCATCAACCGCAGAGGCTACAACACGGTGGTGAAGTGCGCACAGTGCGGCAGTGTTGCAAGCTGCCCCAACTGCAGCATCGCACTCACCTATCACCGCGCCAACGAGCGGCTGATGTGCCACTATTGCGGATACTCCGTACCCGCCCAGGGCACCTGCCCCGAGTGCGGCAGCAAGTTTGTGCGCTATGACGGCGCAGGCACCCAAAAGCTGGAGGAGGAGCTGCAGAAGCGCTTCAGCGGAGCCAGAGTGCTTCGCATGGATGCGGACACCACAATGTCCAAGCTTTCCTACGAAAAAGCCTTCAAAAGCTTTGCCGACGGCGAATACGATATTATGCTGGGCACACAGATGATAGCCAAGGGACTGGATTTTCCAAACGTCACCCTGGTAGGCGTGCTTTCGGCAGATTCAGCCCTCTTCGGAGACGATTTCCGCAGTTACGAAAAGACCTTCAGCCTTGTCACGCAGGTCGTTGGCAGATGCGGACGTGCCGATAAAAAGGGCAGAGCATTTATTCAGACCTATTCGCCGGAAAATCCGGTGATAGAGTTTGCGTCCCACCAAAACTATGAGGCATTTTACGAATACGAGCTTGCCAACCGCAAGATCATGCTCTATCCGCCGTTTTGCGATATCTGCGCCATCGGTTTCACGGGTGAGCGGGAATCCGCCGTTGTGGATTGTGCAAGAGCATTCATTGCAGAGCTGAAAAAGCAGGCAAGCGCCCTTGAAAAAATGCCGTTGAGAGTCATCGGTCCAACACCGTCGGCAGTTGTTAAGGTGGGCAACAAATACAGATATAAAGTGATAATAAAGTGCGTCAACAACAAGCGCTTTAAAGAGCTTTTGAAGAGCGTGCTTTTGAATACAAACCCGCCGAGAGGTGTGTCTGTCTATGCGGACAGCAGCTTTTCGGGTGTGCTTTAAGGCGCGGTAAAAGGCGCCGGTTTTCGGAAGGAGAATATAGCTGTGGCGATAAGAAATATCGTTAAAGAAGGCGACGACGTACTGAGAAAGGTCTGCAGAGAAGTCGAAAAATTTGATGAAAAGCTGTGGAGCCTGCTGGATGACATGGCACAGACCATGTATAAAGCAGAGGGCGTCGGTCTTGCCGCACCTCAGGTAGGCATCCTCAGAAGAGTTGTGGTTATAGATGTGGGCAACGGTCTCATCGAGCTTGTCAATCCCAAAATCGTCAGCACAGAAGGCGAGCAGGAGGGACAGGAAGGCTGCCTCTCTTGTCCGGGAGAATACGGAATCGTAGTGCGCCCCAACAAAGTAACAGTAGAAGCACAGAACCGCAACGGTGAAAAAATACAGATAACAGGCGAGGAGCTTCTTGCCCGCGCATTCTGCCACGAGCTCGACCATCTTGACGGCATCCTCTATAAGGATAAGGCCACCTGCATGCTGGAGCCTGAGGAGCAGAGCGAACCCCGCAGAAAAATAAGACTTAAAAAGAAGTAATATGCCTTTATTTTGGAGGACAACGTGAACAAAGACAGCAGAATTGTTTTCATGGGCACACCGGATTTTGCGGTGCCTTGCCTCAAACGTCTCATAGATCTCAAATATAACGTGGTGGGTGTCTTCACACAGCCTGATAAGCCCAAGGGCAGAGGCTATAAACTCACTCCGCCGCCGGTAAAAGAACTTGCGCTCGAAGCAGGCATTCCCGTCTATCAGCCGGAGAAGATGCGTGACGGAACCGCATATTCCATCCTCACAGAGCTTGCTCCGGATATGATAATTGCAGTTGCATACGGCAAAATTTTGCCCAAAGATATCCTCGACCTGCCAAAATACGGCTGTGTCAACGTTCACGGTTCGCTGCTTCCCAAATACAGGGGAGCCGCTCCCATTCAGTGGAGCGTTATCAACGGCGACAAGACCACCGGCGTAACCTCCATGAAGATGGATGTGGGTATGGATACCGGAAATATGCTGCTCAAGCTGGAAACTCCAATCGGTGAGGAGGAGACGGGCGGAGAGCTGTTCGACAGACTTGCCCTTCTCGGCGCAGATTGCCTTGAGCAGACCCTGGATCTGTTCGGAGATACCGTTCCGGAAGGAGAGAAGCAGAACGAGGAAGAGGCAACCTATGCAGAAATGCTCACCAAAGAGCACGGCGAGATAGATTTTACACTTTCCGCAAAACGCCTCCACGATCTCATCAGAGGCACGTCTCCCTGGCCATCTGCCTACACCTGGCTGGATGGCTCAAGAATAAAGCTGCACAGAGCAGCCCCCATTGAAGGCAAAGGTGCCCCCGGCGAGCTGCTGGACAGCAAAAAGCTGATAATTGCCTGCGGAGAGGGCGCACTTCAGGTGTTTGAGGTGCAGCCGGAGGGCGGCAAGCGCATGAACGCAGAGGATTATCTGCGGGGAAAACGTCTTGAAAAAGGCGTGATCTTCGGTTAATTGCAATATAATGTCCCAAAATCTGTTTTTTAATGGCGGGTTAACAGGGATGAAACATTTTTTTGGTAAAATTTCAGGAAGGATATATGCAGCCCGTGAAGGAAAACAAAACTTGTGTAACTGCCCGTGAGGTTGCCGTCAAGGCAATAATCAGGGTGGATAACGACGGAGGATATTCCAATATTGTGGTTGAAAAGCTGCTTCGCTCAAGCGGACTGGACAGCAGAGACATAGCCTTTGCAAGCGCCATTGTCTATGGCACGCTGGAGCATTTGGTCACCATCGACTATATGCTGGAGTTCTGCTCCGGCAGAAAGATATCCCAGATGCAGCCGGAGGTCGCGGGCATCCTCAGAACAGCCGCCTGCCAGCTTATGTATATGTCCTCCGTGCCGGAGAGTGCCGCCGTCAACGAGGCGGTGGAACTCACCAGAAAGATGAAGGCAGCCAAGGCATCGGGTTTTGTCAATGCGGTGCTTCGCTCACTCATCAGGCAGGGCAAAAAGGCCGATCTCAACGGGCTTTCGGGAGTGAAAAGGCTCTCTGTGGAATATTCCTGCTCCAAAGATGCGGTCAGAATATATCTCAGCGCCCTTGGGGATGCGGCCACCAAAGAATTCCTGGAGGATTCTCTCGGCAAGCCTCCCGTATATGCGAGAGTAAATACACTTAAAAATACAACGGAAGAATTTTTGGAATACTGCGAGAGCAGAGGTGTAACGGCTGTGCCTCACAGTATCGTTCCCAACTGCGTGGAGCTCCGCGAAGGCTTCACCGCCTCCAACTACGAGGGACGTATGCACATTCAGGACGTTTCCTCCCAAATTTGCGCCATTACGGTGGATGCAAAGCCGGGAATGAAGGTGCTGGACGTCTGCGGCGCACCGGGCGGCAAAGCATTTACCATAGCAGAGACAATGGAAAACAACGGCAGTCTCATCTGCTGCGATCTCCATCAAAACCGGCTTTCCCTCATCCGCTCGGGTGCGGAAAAGCTGGGCATAACCTGCATCGAGGCAATGCAGAACGATGCATCCAAGCCGAATGATAAATTCGAAAGCTACGACCGCATCCTCTGCGATGTGCCCTGTTCGGGTCTTGGCGTCATCCGCCGCAAGCCGGAGATAAAATATAAAAATCTGGATTCGCTGGAAGAGCTCTATAATATACAGTATAAAATATTGGAAACTTCCTCAAAATATTTGAAGAAGGACGGATTGCTCGTCTATTCCACCTGCACCCTCAACAAAAAGGAAAACGGCGAGATAGTGGAGCGCTTTTTGGCGGAAAATCCCGATTTTGAGCCCCACAACGGTGTGCTCATCGGCGGTGAGCCCCGTTCATCCGCAACGTTTTTGCCCAAAGATATGGGCGGAGACGGATTTTTCATAGCTGTGTTCAGGAGGAAACAGAATGGAGCCAACTGAGATAAAGCTGAAAAAAGATATAAAATCCATGTCGCCGGATGAACTGGCGGAAGAGTTCAAGGCAAAAAAACTGCCTGCCTTCAGGGCAAAGCAGGTGTTTGCGTGGCTGCATCAAAAACGGGCCACCTCCTTTGCCGAGATGACCGACCTTCCCGCAGCAATGCGTGAGCAGCTTGACGGTGAATATGTTATCCACAGCGTTAAGATCGAGCGCAAGCTCGTTTCAAAAATAGACGGAACGGTCAAATATCTCTACCGCCTTGATGACGGTGAGACCGTTGAAGCGGTGCTGATGCACTATAAACACGGAACCAGCCTCTGCGTTTCCACACAGGCAGGCTGCAAGATGGGATGCACCTTCTGCGCATCTACAATTGCAGGCTTCGAGCGCAATCTGCTCCCTTCGGAGATGCTGGACGAGGTCTATGCGGCACAGCAGGACAGCGGTGAGCGTGTGGACGGAATGGTGCTCATGGGCATCGGCGAACCGCTCGATAACTTTGACAACGTGATAAAATTCCTGCGCCTCGTCTCCTGCAAAGAGGGACAGAATATGGGAATGCGTCACATTTCACTTTCCACCTGCGGTTTGGTGGATAAGATCTACGATCTCATGGAGATGGATCTCCAGCTCACCCTTTCAATATCCCTGCATGCCTCCAACGATGAGCGCCGCAAAAAGCTGATGCCGGTGGCAAGGCGCTGGAGCATAGCCGAGCTGCTCAAAGCCTGCCGGGAATACTACAAGCGCACCGGCAGAAGAATATCCTTTGAATATGCACTCATCGGCGGCGAAAACGACAGCGAGGCAGATGCGGAAGAGCTTGCGGCTCTGCTTGGCGGCAGCGGCTGCCACGTCAACCTGATCCAGGTGAACAAGGTGGAGGAGAGCGGATACAAGCGCGGCACAAGGGAAAACACCGAAAGGTTCAGAGCTTTGCTGGAAAAACGGGGAATAAACGCAACAATAAGGCGTGAACTCGGTTCGGATATAAACGCAGCCTGCGGACAGCTCAGACGTGAGCAAAAGCAAAAAGATAACTGATAAAGCAGGCGCAACGGTGTTCCGCAAAGGGCGGAACAGGGCAGCAAGGGGGAAACTCTTTGATAATTACAGCTTTTGGAAGCGACACGGGCAGAATCCGTGAAGTTAACCAGGATATGTGTGTTGTAAGGCAGATGAAAAGCGGCGAAGTGTTTGCGCTGGTGTGCGACGGAATGGGCGGCGAGCGCGGAGGCAACGTTGCAAGCGAGATAGCCTGCCGCAGCATGGAAAGTTACATCGAAACAGCTCTTGAGAAAAAACGCAGCGGCTCGGTGGGAGAGATGCTCACCAAGGCTGTGGAGACCGCCAACAAGGATGTCCGCAAGGCGGCAGCAGGCAATGCGGAGCTCAAGGGAATGGGCACCACCGCAGTGGGAATTCTTGTGCGGGATGACTGCGAGCACCTCCACATCGTCAATGTGGGCGACAGCAGAGCCTATCAGGTGAGGGGAGACGGCATCCGTCAGCTCACCCATGACCACTCTTTTGTGCAGATGATGGTGGATAACGGTGAGATAACCGAGGAAGAGGCAAGGGTTCATCCCAAAAAGCATTACATCACCAGAGCTGTGGGCGCATCGGACAGCATAGAGGCCGATTATATTGCCGCAGATTTCAAACCGGGAGATATCGTGCTTCTTTGTTCCGACGGTTTTTCAAATTACTTTGAAATAAATGAAATTTATCGGCTGCTTAAGGAGGATGCGGAAAATCTTCCGCAGAAGCTGATAGATGCGGCTAATAACCGCGGCGGAGCGGACAACATAACCGTTGCGATAATAACCAAAAAGGATTAAGTGCTTATGGATAGGTTTGTTGGTAAAAAGCTGGATGGCAGATATGAGATAGAGGGTCTTATCGGCATTGGCGGTATGGCAAATGTCTACCGTGCCTATGACGTTATCGATGACCGCGTTGTTGCAATCAAAATACTTCGTGATGAGCACATGAGCAACGATGAGCTTCAGCGCCGTTTCCGCAACGAATCAAAGGCCATCTCTGTTTTGTCACATCCCAATATTGTAAAAGTCTTCGATGTCAGCTTCAGCGAAAAGGTGCAGTATATCGTAATGGAATATATCGACGGCATCACGCTGAAGGAATATATCGAGCAGCAGGGTGTCATCAGGTGGAAAGAGGTTGTGCATTTTCTTGTGCAGATACTGCGTGCGCTGCAGCATGCCCACGATAAAGGCATTGTTCACCGCGACATCAAGCCACAGAATATGATGCTTCTCCGTGACGGCACCGTCAAGGTGACCGATTTCGGAATTGCACGCTTTGCAAGAAACGACGATTCCACCCTCTCCGATAAAACCATCGGCTCGGTGCATTACATCAGCCCGGAGCAGGCGCAGGGCGCCCCCACCGACGGCAGAACGGATATCTATTCCGTGGGTGTAATGATGTACGAAATGCTCACGGGACAGCTTCCCTTCGATGCAGACACCCCCGTTTCGGTGGCGCTCAAGCAGATAGAGCTGGAGGCAAAGCGCCCAAGGCAGATCAACCCCTCCGTGCCGGAAGGTTTGGAAGCCATCGTCATGTGGGCAATGCAGAAGGATGTCAACAAGCGCTATCAGACAGCGGCAGAGATGCTGCGTGATATCGATGAGTTCAAGCGCAATCCCTCGGTGCATTTCGAATACGGACATCTTATAGAAAAGAGTGCTTCCGCAGAGAAAAACAGAGCACAAACCGAAAACACCTCCGCCGAAAACGGAGCAAAGAGCGGCACAGTGGTAAAAACAGCAGCTGCAACAAAGGTTAAAAAGCAGAGATGGTCAAGATATACCGAATCTGTGCTGGAGGCCGAGAACAGGAGAAAGCTGTCTCCCATACTTCCCGTGCTTTTTGGTGTAATGATAGCATTCATCGTGGTTTCTGTGCTGTTCATTGCCGCAATGTTCTGGCTGGTAGATCCCCTCGCCAAAACCGAGGACGTCACAGTTCCCGCATTGGTGGGCGAGGCATTTGAAAGCCTGAAGGGCAACGATAAATACAGCAAATTCCAGTTTGAGATAGCTCAGCCGGATTATAACGACGAATATGCCAAAGGATATATCTACAATCAGGAGCCTGAGGCAGGCAGAACGGTAAAAGAAGGCTCAAAGATAAAGGTTTACATCAGCCTCGGTCCCAACAAGCTGGTTATGCCAAACGTTGTGGATTACGATCTCACCTCTGCATATCAGCGGCTTGCGGAATATAATGTCAACTGCACCGTAATAGAAGAATACAGCGATGTTTCCGAAGGCTTTGTAATAAGAACGGAACCCTTTGCGGGTGAAGAGCTGAAATCGGGTCAGGAAGTCATAATCTATGTCAGCCGCGGTCCGCAGACCCAGATAATAGACGTTCCCGATCTTGGTGGAATGACCCTTTCCGGTGCAAGGACATATCTTGCCGCCTACGGACTTAAAGTGGGTTTGGTAAGGCAGGTCATCAGCGATAAGAGCGCAGGAACGGTGGTCAGCCAGGATCCCAAAGCAGGCGATTCAATTGAAAAGGGCGGCTACATC
>JAFSHJ010000294.1 GCA_017440425.1 Oscillospiraceae bacterium
ACGGTTATTCTTGCCGGAGTGATGCCAAGCAGCATGAGCGGAGCCGCAGCGATAAGCGAGATTATTCCTCCGCCGCGCAGTTCAACACCGTTGTTGTATACGTTGGAAAGCACTTTTGCCATACCCTCTCCGGGGAGCGGATCTTTTGAAAAAAGCTGCGTTGTCGCACTGAGCAGAAGCACCAGCACACCGATTTGAACCACACGCATCACGGGGGTGGTCTTTATCTTATCCAGCGAGAGCATGACTGCCACATAGATGAGCAGCGGCGCGACCGCATAGGCACACCAGCCCAGCATTCCAAACTGAACGTTGTGCATCCACTGCCAGAGGCTTTCGCCTTTTATGTAGGTTATTCCGATGTTGAGCAGACCGACCGCAAACAGTATCAGCGCCCAAAACTGTCTTGTTCGCTGCTGTTCGCTCAAAATCTCTGCTTTGGTTTTTCTTCCCCCTGTTTTTTTGGTGGAAGAAGCACTCTTTGCAGATGTGCTTTTGGATGTTGATTTTTTTGTTTTTTCCGCCATTTTCTACCTCTCTCCCCAATGTTTTGGTTTCATCGGGATGATTTAAACTTCCGCATTATTGCAGATATTATTTTCTGCCGAGAGCTTTCATGAGTGCAACGGGGTCGTTTGCGGTTATCAGCGCAGGCTTTTTGGAGATGGCAAATGCCACCTCTTTTTCGTCATCGGCGCAATAAATATGTATGGGCAGACCCTTTGCCGCATAGAAATCGTAAATTTCGGAGTGTGCAATTTTTATTCCGATGCCCAATTCGTCGTAATAGCTGTAGGAATCCGGCTCGAACTCGGACATCTCAAAATCGGGATATCCCATTGTTCTGCCGTTATATTTTTGTTTTATATATTTGATGACGCGTGCATTGAAGCAATAGAACCAGCAATCCTCAAAGAAGCCGTATTCCTTGAGCAGCGCAACCGTGAGATCCACCGTCTCTTCGGTGTAGCTCTTTATCTCCACACCGAGGCGGATGGTATCCGAAAGGCTTTTTGCAAGCTCAAGAGTCTCCTTCAGGGTGGGAACACGCTCGCCCTCAAACTCTGCAGAAAACTTTTTGCCTGCATCCAGCTGTTTCACCTCTTCAAGGGTGAGGTCTCTCAAAAACACGTCTTCGCCGCAGGTGCGGTAGGCGTTGGCATCGTGCATTATTACCGGCACTTTATCCTTGGTGAGGTGCACATCAAACTCAAATGCATCCACACCGTATTCTATGGCAGCTTTAAAAGATACCAACGTGTTTTCGGGATATTTAGCTCTCCAACCTCTGTGTCCTTCTGCAAAAATCCGGTTTTCCATTTTAAAATTCCTCCGTTTTTTTACGCAAGCATCTGCAAAATAGTCTGTCCGCTTGCCATCTCTATTATTGCGGCAATTATTGTGAGCACGCCCAAAACTGCGGTATACCACGCAAACCACACGAATTTATCTGTTTTGATAAGCCATTTGACCATTTTGATCGCCAAAAATCCCACAACGGCGGAGACTGCCATGCCGACCACCAAAATTCCGAAGCCCACATCTGCACCTGCCTCGATGGCATCGGGGATGTTGAGCAAATTTGAAGCCAGCACCGGCGGGATACCTATTATAAAGGAGAATGCGACTGCATATTCTCTTGTGAGACCACGCATCATTCCCACCGAGATGGTGGAACCCGAACGGGAAACACCCGGCAGCGGTGCCAGAAATGCCTGAGTGACACCGATGAGCAGCGAATCGGAATATTTAATTTCACCTTCGGTTTTTTTGCCGCCTGTGCTTCTGTCTGCAAAAAACAGCAATGCGGCGGTTATCAAAAAGCAGATGCCCTCCACCAGAATGTTTGAATCGCAGGAGAGCTGCTCATAATAGTCACTTACGAAATATGCTGGGATGAGGGGAAACAGCGAGACTATTATCATCACCAGCATACGGCGGCGGGGCGACATATCTTTAAAAGAGAACCTGCCCTTGAAGATATCCATCACCGAGACGCCGAATTCAATTATCATATCCCATATCTGCCGCCAAAATGCAATTATGACAGCAGCCAAAGTTCCGCAATGGAGCAGGATGGTGAACATCAGTCCCATATCCTGCGAAAAACCTGTGAAATGCTGCACAAGCGACAGGTGTCCCGAGCTGGACACGGGCAAAAACTCGGTGAGTCCCTGAATGATGCCCTGCAGCAATGCATCCCAAATCGTCATTATGTATCCCTCAACTCTCTGTTTTGGCAGGACCGCTTTCACGGTCCCGCCTGCTTTTAGCTGTTATTTTGTTTCCACACGGCACCCGGTGCATATTTTTTGTTGAGATACTGCACGGGGTCGGTGGAGATAAGTCGCCGCACGGTTATCTCTCCGTTTTGGATGACGCCCTCTATCTTTCCGCATTCAACGGATATCTCACATCTTTTTCCCTTGTGTTCCGCTGCGGTTTCATTGCCGTGAAGCACAATATCCACATCCGCAACCGTATAAAGCATTGTCAAAGCTCCTCCTTCGGGGCGAGCTTTCCGTCATCTGCTGCGGTTTTCTTTTTTTCGTCGATCAGCCCGCAGAGCTCTTTCATGGAATCGGACAGCGTGCCCAGGCGGTCGATTATTCCCTCCCGCACCGCATCCTCGCCGCCCAGCACCGTGCCAACATCGGTGACAAGGTCGCCGGTTTTGGTCATCAGCTCGCGGAAACGCTCTGCTGAAATCTTGGAATTTTCGCAGACGAAGCTCGTAATGCGCTCCTGCATTCGATTGAAATAGGAAAAGGTTTGCGGAACACCCAGCACAAGCCCGTTCATTCTTATGGGATGGACCGTCATTGTGGCTGTGGGTGCAATGAAAGATGTGTTTGCGCTCACCGCCAGCGGCACTCCGATGGAATGTCCTCCGCCCAGCACCATTGAGACTGTGGGCTTGCTCATGCCTGCCACCATCTCCGCAATGGCAAGACCTGCCTCCACGTCTCCGCCCACGGTGTTGAGCAGTATAAGCAGACCCTCTATCTCGGGGTCTTCCTCTATTGCAACCAGCTGCGGAATGACGTGTTCGTATTTTGTGGTTTTGTTGTGTTCCGGCAGAATGTAGTGTCCTTCGATCTGCCCTATCACGGTGAGACAATGGATGCAATGCCTGCCCGATGATTTTGTCACCGAGCCGCTTTCGATTATCTGCTCCGCTTCTCTGTCCTGTCCGTTTGTGCTTCTGTTTTCTTCCATATATAATAGTATCCTCCTGCCGAAAACATTCCGAAAGGCACAGACCTCTCATTATAAAATATTTTCGGCGGCATCCCCCCGATTATACTATTATATATTTTCCATTTTCAGATCAATAGCCAAAGGTATCTCCCATGGAATCGTCCACGTCGATATATTCCTTCTCCACATCCACGATGCGGTAGTTATCCTTATCGTCACGCAGGATAACTGTCTTTATGCCTGCGTTTATGATGAATCTTTTGCAAAGTGCGCAGGGATTTGCATTTTTTATGTATTCACCTGTTGCATATTCTTTGCCGACGAGGTATAATGTAGAATCGATCATATCGTTTCTGGCTGCGTGGATTATTGCGTTCTGCTCTGCGTGGACGGAGCGGCACATCTCATATCGCTCGCCTCTGGGAATGTTGAGCTGAGCACGGCGGCAATATCCGAGATCGGTGCAGTTTGCTCTGCCTCTCGGTGCACCCACATATCCGGTGGAGATGATCTGATCGTTTTTCACAATGATCGCACCGTAATGTCTGCGGATGCAGGTAGAGCGCTCCATAACTGTTTCGGCAATGTCGAGATAGTAATTGATCTTATCGCGTCTTTCCATTTTATCTCCTCCGGTGTCAATATGACTAAAATATACTTAATATAATTATACAACAAAATATAGTCGAATTTCAATCTTTTCGCAAATAAATGTGGTATAATATTATTGGGAATTGAAATTTATTGCAAACAACAAACTTTTCTTTCGGGAGTGTATATAATATGACCCTTACAAACGCAGGTGAACTGAGAGAATTACTGGGCAGACACGGCTTCACCTTTTCCAAAGGTCTTGGACAGAACTTCCTTATCAACCCGACCGTTTGCCCCAGAATGGCAGAAAACAGCATCGTCTCTCCGGAGATGGGTGTGCTGGAGATAGGTCCGGGTGTGGGAGTGCTCACCGTTGAGCTTGCAAAGCGTGCAAAAAAGGTAGTCTGCATTGAGCTGGACGAGCGTCTCTTCCCCATTTTGGATGAGACCCTTGCGGATTTTGACAACACCACCGTCATCCACGGCGACGTGCTGGAAACAGACATTGCCGCACTTATAAAAGAGCATTTTGAGGGAATGGATGTGGCTGTCTGCGCCAACCTGCCCTATTACATAACCTCTCCCGTTATAATGAAGCTGCTGGAGGAGGATCTCCCCATCACATCGCTGACGGTGATGGTGCAGAAGGAAGCGGCAAAACGCATCTGTGCCGCCCCCGGCACCCGTGAAGCAGGCGCTATCAGCATTGCGGTGAGATATTACAGCGAGCCGAAAATTCTGTTCGAGGTCTCCCGCGGAAGCTTTATGCCCCCACCCAACGTGGATTCCAGCGTGATAAAGCTGGATGTGCGCACCGTCCCCGCAGTTGACTGCGACAGAAAGAACTTTTTCAAGGTTATACGCGCCTGCTTCTCGCTGCGCCGCAAAACCGTGCTCAACTGTCTTGCCTCGGGACTTTGCATCTCCAAAGACGTTGCCGCACAGATGCTGGACAGCGCAGGTGTTGCTCAAAATGCCCGTGCGGAACAGCTTTCCATGGCAGATTTTGCTGCCATTGCCCACCAACTTTGATCTCTCCATTTAAGTCGCCACCGTAAACTATTTATTAAATCATTTTACTATAATACTTTCTTAACATTTATATAGTATACTTTAAGTGTGAGGAGAAATTTAACCCTACCCATCCACGAAAGGAGTTGCTCAATGAACAACAGGAGCTCCGCCGTCATCCCCGGCAAAAACGATGTGATCTCAGAAAACTCACACTCCACCGTTGTCTGTGTCACCAACCAATATAAATGTGAGCGTTTGATCAAAGCGGGACGTCGCATTGCAGACCTCACCGATACCACTCTCACCGTTGTGAACGTCTCCCGCCCCGACATTACCGCTGAAGACAGCAAGGCTTTGGACTATCTGTTTAATGTTTCAAAAAAATACGGTGCTTTGATGACCATCTTCTATTCCACCGAGGCACTTAAAACAATTACCGAATACATTAAGATAAACAAAGCTGCAAACGTTGTCACCGGTATGCCCCAGGCAAAAGATTCCGTGCTCATCAAGCTTTGGGAGAAGTTTTCCAACACAAAATTCTTCACCGTTGAGGAAAACGGCGACCTGAAGGAAGTTTTGAACTCGCAAAACCACATAGCATGACCTTTTAAAATGAGAAAGACTCCTCAGGCGTCTCTCTCATTTTTTATAACCGAAAAGTAAACCGAAAGGAGCTCCACCATGCCCGAAAACATCTCTGCTCAAACCTCCGAAAACATTGCATCTCTTCTCTCCGAGATCTCTTCCAACACCAAACGGCAGGCAGAATACTCCCGCCGTCAGCTTCTCTTCTCCCGTCTCACCTTTGCTGTTGTTGCACTTATTCTTGTTGTTGCTATTATTGCCGCTGTCATCCTCATCCCCAAGGCTGTACATATGATGGACAGCGTCACCGCCATCTCCGAACAGCTTCAGACGCTGGATCTCTCCGCCATCACCGAGATGGCCGCAGAATTCCAAAGCATCGCATCCAAGCTGGCACCCACTCTCGACACCATCAACTCCGCTGTCACCGATGCGCAGGCCGATCTGACCGCCGCCTTCGAAAAGCTCAACTCCATCGATCTTAAAAAGCTTAACGATGCCATATCGGATCTCAGCGCTATAATCAGGCCTCTTGCAAATCTCTTCGGAAGATGACCCGCCTGCCCGCCGCC
>JAFSHJ010000295.1 GCA_017440425.1 Oscillospiraceae bacterium
AGAGTGCCGAGTTTAGAAACGGTATTGTGAAGATTGCCGCTACCAAGGTTTCGGCAGGTGTTTCCACCGGTATCGGCGATCACGAAAGCAAATACACCGGCAAAGAAACGGATGATGTTCAGGGCGACGAGCAGTTTGAGATCGACGATAACCGCAGCCTGGATAAGATGTACAGAGATATTACAGAGGAAGGTCTGCAGCCGGTTCTGAATGACTATTTGTATGTGTGAGGGAAAGAGAAAATGAAAAAGTTTGATCCGGGGTTATATTTTATAACCGACAGCACTAACTACACCGAAGAAGAATTTCTCTGTCGTGTAGAGCAGGCTCTTATGGGCGGAGCAACGCTGCTGCAGCTCCGTGAGAAGGACAAGACCACCCGTGAATATATTGCGTTGGCGGAAAAGGTGCACGAAATTGCAAAAAAATATGCCGTGCCGCTGATAATTGACGACCGCATCGACGTGGCAATGGCGGTTGATGCAGAGGGTGTTCATCTTGGACAGAGCGATATGCCAATAAGCATTGCAAGAAAAATTCTCGGTGAAGAAAAAATTATCGGCGCAACCGCAAAAACCGTACTTCAGGCAGTGGAGGCATACGAGCAGGGGGCGGATTATCTCGGTGTGGGTGCCATATATCCCACCACAACAAAGGTGAAAACGGTGCTCACATCCACCGGGACACTTGATGCCATCTGTCGTGCCGTGCCGATCCCGGCAAATGCCATCGGCGGGCTGAACAAAGATAACATCGGCATTCTTGCAGGCATCCCAATTGCCGGCATCTGCGTGGTGTCTGCCATTATGAAAGCGGACGACCCCAAATTGGCGGCGCAGGAGCTGAAAGAGGCTGCGCAAGAACTGTGCAAAGAATAGAGAGGGGCGGTAGTGATGAAAACGGCGCTGAGCATTGCAGGCAGCGATTCAAGCGGCGGCGCAGGCATTCAGGCGGATATCAAAACCATGGTGGTGAACGGGGTTTATGCAATGAGTGCGGTGACGGCACTCACCGCCCAAAACACGCTGGGAGTAAGAGCGATAACGGAAGTTACGCCGCTGTTTTTGCGGCAGCAGATAGATGCCGTGTTCGAGGATATCTTCCCCGATGCTGTTAAGATAGGCATGGTGCCGTCCGGTGAGCTTATCTGCGCTGCTGCGGAGCGGCTGATATTTTACGGGGCAAAAAACATTGTCGTGGATCCGGTGATGGTGTCCACCAGCGGTGCAGAGCTTATGAAGAACAGCGCAGTTACGGCGCTCACCCAAAAGCTGCTGCCCGTGGCGACGTTGGTCACACCCAACATCCCCGAGGCAGAGGTGCTTATCGGCAAAAAAATTGCAGATAAGCGGGATATGCTTTCCGCTGCACGGCAAATTGAGGAGAGCTGCGGCTGTGCTGTGCTTTTGAAGGGCGGGCACAGCGTAAACGATGCCAACGATCTGCTTTTCTCAAACGGAGCAGAAACTTGGTTTGAGGGCAGGAGGATAGACAACCCAATCACCCACGGCACGGGCTGCACCCTCTCTTCCGCCATTGCGGCAAACCTCGCCAAGGGTTATTCCCTTGAGGAGGCGGTACGCCGAGCAAAGGAATATATCTCAGGTGCGCTGGCGGCGATGCTGGATCTTGGTAAAGGCTCCGGACCAATGGATCACGGGTTTGTGTTAAACGGGTACTATACAGAAGAAAAATGACAAAAGCATCGGATCAGTTTGGTTTGATCCGATGCTTTTGTTGTATCAGTAGGAGTGCGATATTATCTTATCACATCGTGGCGGGAGGACATAACGGAGGTTATCTCCTTGACAGATGCGAAGTTTATGTCGCTGAGGATGGTGTGCTTCATTGCGTTGGAGGCAATTGCAAAGTTTACGGTATCCTTCACGCTGCTGCCGTGGATCACGGAATAGACCAGACCTGCGGAGAAGGCATCGCCGCTGCCAACTCGGTCCACCACCTGAATGCTGTATCTGGGGCTGAGGGCAAAGTCTGTACCGTCGGAATAGGAGGCAAAGACAATGGCGTTGCTTGCAGAGGGGGTGCGGCGCACGGTGACTGCAATGTTGGGGATGTTTGTTATGTTGCGCACCTGTGCGGTGATATCCTTAAGGCGGTCTTCCGGCTCATCTTCGCAGTAGGAGGAGGCAACACCGAGGATCATCTTCAAATGCTCTTCGTTGCCGATAAGGTGGGTGATATAGGGGGCGAGAGATGTAAAGATCTCGTTTGCCTTTTCTGTGCTGCAGAGGGTGGGACGGTAGTTGATGTCAAAAAACACCTTTATTCCGCGGTCGTGAGCCTCTTTAAGCATTTTTTTACAGCACTCAAACAGGTTATCGGTGAGGGAGGGGGTTATGCCGGTGAGATAGATGATATCGGTATCCTCAAAAACCTTGTCCCACTCGTAGTCATCGTAGTTGGATTCGGTGAATGCGGAGGGCGCTCTGTCGTAGATGACCACAGAGGAGCGCAGAGAGGAGCCTTTTTCAAGATAGTATGCGCCCATACGGCCTTCGCCGTGAGCAATATATTTTGTGTCGATGTTGAGACCTCTCAAAAAGCCGACACCCTTTTGTGCAAGCAGGTGTGTGGGCAGCTTGGTAATGAATCGGGTATCCTCGCCCCAAAAGGCAAGGGCTGCGCAGACATTGGCTTCTGCGCCGGTGAAGCTCATGCGCATTGTTTCTGCCTGCATAAAGCGCTCTTCGTTCTGCGGGCTGAAGTGGATGAGATAATCTCCAAAACCTGTTATCTTCATTTTCTGTTCTCCTTGTAGACGGAAATGCACTGCTGCATTGTGCGGTTGATCCCCTCGGAGTCGCCCGATGCCAGCATATCTTTCGGCACCATAAAGCTTCCGCCGCAGGCAAGCACGTTCTTGCAAGCAGAGTAATCGCCGAAGTTGTTCAGGGTAATGCCGCCGGTGGGCAGGAATTTTATATCTGCAAAGGCGCCTTCATAGAGCTTGAACACCTTTGTGCCGCCCATTGCCTCGGCCGGGAAGAATTTCAAAACGTTAAAACCCTTTGCATAGGCGTGCAGTATCTCCGATGGGGTGGAGCATCCGGGAAGATAGGGAATGCCTTTCTCTGCAGCATAGTCGATGAAGGATTCCTCATAGCCGGGAGCAACGAAGAAGTCGGCTCCGCAATCAAGGGCGGTATCCATCAGCGCAAAGGAGTTGAGTGTGCCTGCGCCAACGGTGAAATCGGGATGGTTCTTTTTGATATATGCAATGGCTTCGGGTGTGAATGCGTGGCGCATGGTTATCTCAATGCTGCGCACGGGGGTGGGGAGGATAGCCTCCAGAAATGTATCAAGTTCCTTTTGGTTTTTGAAGCATACAACAGGAACAAAACCTACTTCGGTAAGCCGGGATGAATATTTTTCTGCAAACAAGCCCATATGAATTTTCCTCTCTTGCACTTTATTTTTATTTGCCGTGTGTCTGTTTCCGTCGGCCCCGCCGCCCCATCACCCCCGGGAGCAGCCACGGCTCTGCCGTGGCAAAGGGGAGCGCCCCTTCTGCGACCGTTAAGGTCGCAGGCTCCCGGGGTGATGGGGCAGGCGGGGCAGTCTGCATCATCAAACAGCGAACGAAAACCCTATAAATAAAATTATAATACAATTTTGAGAAAAGTATATGACTTGATTTGCTTGAAAATTAGCTTAAATTGCGGTATAATATGAGCGGAGGGATTTGTGTGTTTGAAATCAACGAGTATTTTTACCGACTCCACGGGCGGGACGATTTTGTGCAGAAGAACCATTCGCACAACGAGATAGAGTTCATCCAGGTAATAAGCGGAAGCGGAACGGTGCTGAAAAACGATAAGACCTATCTGCTGCAGAGTCAGTATATCTATGTAATAGATGCGCGCAACGCCCACATAGTCTATCCGCAGGAGAATTGCGAGAACTATGTGCGCAACAAAATAGTGATAAATGCAGATTCGTTTGTAGGTTTTTGCGGTGAACTGGGAATAGAACAGCTGGCGGAGAAAATACTTATATCGGAACCCATATCGACGGCGGAAAATCCGGAGATAGATAAGCTTTTCAAAATGATAACAGAGCTCTGCACGGCAGGCAGCAAGGGGCTGGCGAACGGATATATGCTGGAGCTTGTACATTGGATACACCTGAACTCAAACACACGCACCCACGGCGAAAGAGACACCACCATACAAAAGATACTCAACATTATTGCGGAAAAAGAGGGGATCACCTCTCTGAGCGAAATAAGCGGGATGCTGCACATGGATAAATATTATATCTGTCACCTGTTCAAGGATAAAACGGGAAGAAATCTTTCGGATTATCTGTCGGACAAAGTTTACGAAAAGAGCTGTAAGCTTTTGGCAGGTACATCCTATTCGGTGGAGAAGATAGCGTTTATGTGCGGATTTTCCACCGCATCCTCAATGACAAGGTTTTTCAAAAACAGAAGCGGAATGTCCCCCACAAAATTCAGGAAAGAAAAACAGCAAAGTCTGCAGCTTCGCTTTTGATGGAAGAAACCGACCACAGTTAAGGAGATCGATCGATGGCATTATCGGCAAAAACAATGAGAAAACAGCTTGCCATATTGAAACCGCTGGTCAGCGGACTGTCCCTGAAAACTCTTCGCAAGGGACAAAACAAGGTTGGCGAGCTGATGGAATCCAAATATCGGGAAGAGGTAATAGTAAAAGAACACAGCTTCGGTTTGTTCGAGGGGGCATGGATAATCCCGAAGGATGAGCGCCGTCAGGGAGTTGTGCTGTATCTCCACGGAGGAGGATATACCTGCGGCGGACTGGAATATGCATTGGGATTTGGTTCCATGCTGGCGGTGAGCAGCGGAGTGCGTGTGTTTTGCGCCGCCTACAGATTGGCGCCGGAGAACAAATTTCCCGCTGCAGTCGACGACGTGACAGAGGCATATGAATATCTGTTGAGCAAAGGCTATGCACCCAACCACATTACCCTTTGCGGAGAAAGCGCAGGCGGCGGACTGTGCTATTCGCTGTGCCTTAAACTGAAAGAGCGGGGAATAGAACTGCCCTGCGGAATAATTGCAATATCTCCCTGGACGGACCTGACCGCATCGGGAGAATCATACGAAAAAAACAAAGATGTCGATCCGTCAATGTCCAAAGAGACGCTGGAGTTTTTTGCGAACAGCTATACCGATGACAGGACCGATCCATTGGCATCGCCGCTGTTTGCGGATGTAACGGGGATGCCGCCGTCTCTGATATTTGTGGGCGGCGACGAGATAATGCTCAGCGATTCCGAAAATATGCACGGCAAACTGCAGAGTGCGGGAGCAGAGAGTAAACTGACGGTGGCGAAAGAGCGCTGGCACGGATATCTGCTCTACGGCTTGGAGGAAGACAAAAAAGACCTGGAAATGATAAACAAATTCCTGAACAGCGTAATGACAAAGGAAACCAAGCTGCGCTGGATGCCGCTGGATAACGCAGCAAAGATATATCCTGCGGCAAGAAGACAGAATTGGAGCAACGTGTTCCGCCTTTCCGCAACGCTGACAGAGGATGTGGACAGAGAGGTGCTGCAAAGTGCGCTGGATGTGACGGGAAGAAGATTCCCCTCCATAGCGGTGAGACTTCGCAGAGGTGTGTTCTGGTATTATCTCCAGCAGCTCTCAAAAATGCCGCAGATAAGGGAGGAAAGCTGCTACCCGCTGACAAGAATGTCCAAGGCGGAGACGAGAAAATGCGCTTTCCGGGTCATCGTGTATAAGCGGCGCATAGCAATAGAGATATTCCATTCTCTCACGGATGGCACCGGCGCAATGATATTCCTCAAAAGTTTGGTCGCAGAATATCTGCAGCAGAAATACGGTGTACACGTTCCGCCCGAAAAGGGAGTGCTTGGCAGAGTGGAAGAACCTTCCGAGCAGGAGATGGAGGACAGCTTCCAGAAATATGCAGGCAACATTGCCGCATCAAGAAAGGAAAACACAGCGTGGCATCTCAGCGGCACCCCCGAACCCGCAGGCTTTTTGAATGTGACCTGCCTGAAGGTGCCGGTTAAAGAGGCGCTTGCAAAAGCCCACGAATACGGAGTGAGCCTCACAAACTTTTTGTGTGCGGTGATGATGCAGGCGCTGCAGAATATGCAGAAGGAAAAGGTTGCTTCCGTGAAAAAGCGCAAGCCCATCAAGGTGCTGATACCGGTGAACCTGCGAAGTCTGTTCGACAGCCACACGCTGCGCAACTTTGCAATGTATACCACCCCGGAGATATTGCCCTGCCTTGGTGAATACAGCTTCGAAGAGATATGTCAGGTGATAAAGAACAGAATGGGTGCGGAGATAACCCAAAAACAGATGAGCATGAAAATTGCCGTAAACGTGAACAGCGAAAAGATAATGGCTGTCAGGGTGATGCCGCTGTTTGTGAAAAACATCGTTATGAAAGCGATCTTCAATTCTGTTGGAGAGAAAAAATCCTGCCTCACCATCTCAAATTTGGGTGCGGTGAAGCTGCCGGATGAGATGATGCCGTTTGTGGAGCGAATGGACTTTGTTTTGGGGGTTCAGGCAAACGCCCCCCACAACTGCGGAGTGCTTTCCTTCGGAGACAGTCTGTATATCAATTTCATCCGCAACATAAAGGAAGCGGACCTGGAGTATCATTTTTACAAAGTGCTGAGGGATTTTGACCTGCCGGTGCAGGTGCAGAGCAACTCGCAGGAGAATTAGGGGGAAGAATATGTATTGTGTTAAATGCGGCGTAAAGCTTGCAGATACCGAAAAAAAGTGTCCTCTCTGCGGAACAAGGGCAATTCACCCGGATATCATCCGTGAGCAGGGAGAGGAGTTGTATCCCAGGAGAGTTTATCCCGATGATAAGAGCAAAACGATGCTGTGGCAGACTGTGGCAATAGCGCTTGCGTTGACAGCAATGCTGATAACGTTTGTCTGCGATATGCAGCTGGGCGGCGGTGTCACCTGGTCGGGATACGTAATAGGCGCACTTACGGTCGTATATGTGATGCTGGTGCTGCCGTTTTGGTTTAAAAAGCGCAATCCGGTAATATTTGTTCCGGTCAGCTTTGCGGCCATCGGTTTATATCTGCTGTATATCAATTTTGTCACCAAAGGCGATTGGTTTTTGAGCTTTGCCTTCCCGGTGGTGGGCGGTGTTGCGGTGATAGTAACCACCGTGGTGGTGCTGTTTAAATATTTGAAGCACGGAAAGCTCTATGTTTTGGGCGGCGCCATCATTGGTTTCGGCGCATTTATGCTGCTGGTAGAATTTTTGATGGTGATAACCTTCAAAAGCTACAGCTTCATCGGCTGGTCATATTATCCCCTTGTTGCGCTGGGAGTATTGGGCGGTTTCCTCATTTTTCTTGCCATCAACCGCCCGGCAAGAGAACTTATGGAGCAAAAATTCTTCTTTTAATACATTTTAAAATTGGATACCACCTGCCCAAAAGCGATTTCCGATAAGAAAAAATAAATTTCAGCCCGTTGGCTATTGCCAATGGGCTGAAATAATTTTTGAATTTTATTCTATAACGGTGATAACAGGTGCGGCGTTTATTCCAACGGGTCTTGGCGAAACCTCATCGTGATATTCGGAAACACCCTGGGACACCAGAATAATTTCCTCCAGAACCATACTGGGTTCAGCGGTGGTGGTGCAGAGTATCTCAATTTTGTTGTTGCCTTTTCTGCAAAGCTTGGTAATGTCTGCCTCGTAGGGGCTCCAGCAACAAACTCCTGCAGAAACATCGTTGACAAGCACCTCTGCAGCTTCTTTCAGATTCAGTTTGATGCTGATTTTTTTTGCGTTGTCTGTGTCAACAGCAAAGCTGTTGCGGTAGATGGTTTCTCCGCTGAAATAGCGCCAGCCTTGTGTGGTGTAATATCTGCTGATGTCAATGTTGCTATGGGTTTTTACGATGCTGTCGTTTTCAGAAATACAAAAGTCTCCTCGGATAACGCAGGCGGGCATTTTGTGAGGAGCTCTGTAGCCGGGCATACGGTGGAGCATCACCAGCACATTGGTGCCGTGATTAACATATCCGGTAATATCGGTGACTTTGTCTCTCGGACCTCTCTCATAAACCTTTTTGTAACCTGAAAGAAGCCTGCCGTTGAGCCATATCTCAGCATCGTCCACAATTTCTGTAAACAGCTCCAGCTTTTGCGGCATATCTTCAATTTCAAACCGTGCATATGCAGCATAGCCATCACCAAACGTCACATCTTCGCCTGCAGGGAATTCCTGAATGCCGTAGGGCATATCGGCTATCTTTGCCATTTCGTAAATTTTCTCATCAAGCTTTCCGCAAGGCTCCGATTTGGTGAGATATCTTATCTTAAGTGGCAGAGAATTGTCGCCATTTGGCTCAAATGTCCAGCCGGAATCAATAATATATTCTTTGGCAGTGCCAGAAATTTTCTCTGTTTTAACGCATTTTTCAAGACCGCAAAGCTCAACACCCTCTGCCGTGAGAAGGAGTGCCTGCATATCGTGGGGAGCAACCTCGAGTGTGACAATTCCGTTTTCGGCAGCACAGTCATAAAATTCAACGCCGCTCAAAAGGGTCAGCTTGTTGGTGCTGTCAACGCTGAGTTTAACCTGATGGGTCTCGGTGGTGTCGTTATATACCAGACAGCAATAGAGTCCATCTGAGGCACGTCTTGCAACTATGACGCCATCAACAGGGTCGGGATATTCTATTATTTCTGCGGGACTGCCTGCCTTGGCAAACTTGCAGAGATCATCCCAATATTCGAGGCGGACAGCATCAACATCCAGACCAATGTTGATGAGCTTCACATTGCCCTTTTCCAAAGCTTGGTAGGCACCTCTGCCACCCGTGAAAACAGCAAGATCATCTCTGGTAAGACCACACAGCACCGCAAAATCATAGCGTTTGCCGGTATCGGCGGCAAGGGTGGGAATTTGCTCAACAAAGACAAGTCTGCCGCCCTGTTTTGCAAATTCTTCAATAATATCCATAGTTGCCTGGTTGGAGCATCTTGCAGAGGGAACGATGAGTGTGCCGTATTCATAGCCTTTGAGACAGATTTTGCCGTTTTTAACAGTTGCCTCTTTGGCAAGGGATTCAAAGAAAATGTCACAGTCGATGCTTCCGCTTAACAATGCCTGCGAACAGAACGCCCATATTTTATGCAGCCTGGAGCCGTTTCGCCAGTCTGTGTTTACATGAGTCCATGCGTCTATCTGGGGGATGAGTACCAGCGTACTGCCCAAAGGTGTTGTCTGTGAAAGCAGAGAGGAACGAACAGCCACATAATCCGTAAGGGTGGGGTAGTACTTAAAGAGCGGGTTTTGGAAACCGTGGCTGGGCGGATATCCCAAAGGAAAATCTCTGCCACCCTGATTGGTGGAGAAAAACGCAGTCATATATATAATATATGTAATACCCGACATCATCAACTTGTTTATAATGCGTTTGGAGTCTTCAAGGGTCATATCCCATCCACTGCCGGAGAACGTTTCGCACATTGTTTTGGATTTTCCCGCAAATTTGGCAACGGAAGCAATCTGTTTGCCGTCAGTCATAGCAAAGCCTGGGGAATCAACGTATTTTTTGGATAGGATGCTGTCAATGCCGGGAACATCAAATTTGGAGAGTGCCTCGTAGAAATCTCCCATCTGAATGGATTGATAATAGAGAATGGTCTCGCCGCTCATATGACCGGTGAGAAGAAGACCATTTTCATGGCACCAATCGGAATATTGTTTGAGATATGCGCTAGTGAAGAGTCGTGTGCAGGTGGCAAAAAAGTCGTGACGGACTTTCAGGTCTTCGTCACATTCACGGACAGCAGTCAGGGCGATGTAGTTGTCCCTCAACTTGTAGCCGTGTTCCTTTTCAAACTCATCCTCCAAAAGAAGAGAATAGGGATGGGTTTGACCGTCAAAGAAAAAGGGGGCAAATGGGGTTTCGTCGGTGAATACACGTCGGGTGGTTTTGCCAAAACGGTCACCGATTTTCTTTTTAAAGGTGCCGTGGTTTATATCAAGAAAACGTCGGACAGCTTTTGGATTCATTGTGTCGGTAAAGCCGGGTTGGAATCCGGTGAACGGAGACCACTTGCCGCCGGCACCAAAACCGTCCGTGTCCATATAGGTGAACACCCACATTTTGGCGGTGCAGGTGGCATTATTGTTCCAAAAAACAATACCGCCGTCCCGTCCGTCAAATTTTTCAATCTGCACCTCGTTGGTTATGTCTTTGCGAAGTGCCAGTTTATCGGTATATTGAATCTGGACAGCCAAAACGGTACCCTTAAACCAAACTTCCGCAGGTTCACCTGCCTGCACGTCTGCAGGATACCATTTCATTATCTTCATTCTGTATTCCGGATGCCCTTCAACAACTTTGCCGGCACAAAATCCGGATGCCCAGGCGTAGTCGTCATAGAGAGAATACTTCATATCGAGACTCTCTGCGGTTTTGCAGGCAAGCTCGATCCAATCCATATATGTATCCGAAAGATAGTCGTCCACATCCAGCATCCAACTAGGGTGAATATAGAACTCATCTATGCCTCCATTTTTGAACTCGTGTATCTGATGCACGATATCGTCCGGATTTACCCGGTCGCCCCAGCCCCACATAACTGCGGGGCGTTCGCCGTCACCGTCTTTTCTTAAAAAATATTTGATGTTTGACACTTCAACTTCTCCTTTTTAAGGATTATATATTTTAGCAAGTGCACAATGCAACTTTGTCTATATAATACACCATTTTGGGAAGGTTGGCAATTGTGACATGTTTAGAAAAAAGAACTTAAATTTTAAGGAAAATATGTTTTTTGCAAAGCTGTGTTAAAAGAAATACAAAACATTTTTAGGGTAAATATTTATTTGCTGTTGACAAGATATGTGTCCGGATGTTATATTTATATCAACGGTTGATAAAAGAGGTGAGCGGCTTGCCCAGTGAAAAACAGTATCTTGAAAGAAAAGAGAATATTGCAACAATTCTGGAGCATCTGAGAAGCAACGGAGCCAAAAGCCGCAGAGAGCTTTCCGCCGAGCTTGGACTCAGCTGGGGCTGTGTCTCGGAGCTTGTTTCCATATTGCTGCTGCAGAACATTTTGCTTGAAGAAGAAGCAAGAGAGGCAAAAACCAAGGGCAGGATACCCACGGTGCTGAGTCTCAACCCCAATATTTTCTTTTTGGGTGTGGATGTAAACATCATCGGTCTCAAGGGTTGTGTCTGCAGGCTGACGGGAGAGAAAACGGAGGAGTTTTCGGATAAACTCAACTGCAATTCAAAGGAAGAGTTTATGGCATCCATCTGCAGCTTTGTGAACGGAATAATCGATAAATATAAAATATCGGGCATCGGCTTTGCAATGCAGGGTATCTTCGATGCGGAGAATAATCTGTGGAAGCTGCCCACTAAAAGCAATATCTCAATAAATTTTGAAAGCGAGCTGGAAGGAAAATTCAACCTGCCAATTATGGTGGAGCACGACCCAAATTGCATTCTCTATGGCTGCATTGAGAAAAACGAGGGCAGCAAAATGATCGTCCGTGTGGACAGAGGCATCGGTGCGGCGATATATAAAAACAACGTGTTCTGGAAGAACGAGCTGCTGGAGATAGGCTATATGGTGGTGAACGAAAAAGGGGAGAGGCTTTACGAGGTCGCATCCCTGCAGGGTGTCACCGAAGAGATGAAGAAAAGCGAAAACCGCGGGCTGCTGGAGGAATATTTCAGCAGGGCGGGAAAATATCTGGGCATAGGGCTTGGCAACATCTGCAACCTTATCAGCATCAATGAGATATATCTCTGCGGAGATATGGTGGAATATTACGAGCTGTTTTCGCAGAAGATGGAAGAAAGCTTTAAGGCGACGGCGCTTTCGGCAGACAAAACAAAAATAACCGCAGTAAGGGTTACGGATGCCGCCTTTGGCGCCGCAAAAATGGCGATAGAAAAATTTCAATACTGATTTTATAAAAGAGGTGTCTGATATGAAAGTTTCGGGAGAATCCATTGTAAACTGCAGTCTGCACGAGAGCCAGATAGGCGTATGGTATCTCGGTCAGGAGGGCTTTTTGTTCAAAAACGGCGATAAGCACCTTGTGGTCGATCCCTATCTCAGCGACTATGTGGACAAAAACTGCTGCCAGTTTGTAAAATGGGAGCGTCTGTATGAGCCTCCCGTGTCGGCAGAAGAGATATCCTTTGTGGATGTTGTGCTCTGCACCCACACCCACTACGACCACGCAGACCCCGAGACCCTGCCGATTATTGCAAAAAACAACCCCAACACAAAATTTGTTGTGCCGGCACCGGAGGCAGAGGTGCTTGTGGGTTACGGCATCAGCAGAGAAAACATAATCCCTGCCTGCGACGGCGAGATGATATCGGTGGAGGGCTTTGACATTGTCCCCGTGCCTTCCGCACACGAAGAGCTCCACGTTGACGAAAACGGAAACTATCACGAGCTTGGCTACATCATCATTGCAAACGGAAAGAAGTTTTTCCACGCCGGAGATATGTGCATCTATGACGGTCTCATCGAGCTGCTGCGAGGCTATGATATAGATATTGCATTCCTGCCAATTAACGGCAGAGACTATTTCCGCAACAAAAACGATATAATCGGCAACTTCAACTGCGAAGAGGCGGTTTTGCTGGCAAAAGAGATCGGCGCAAAGATGCTGGTGCCCATGCATCACGATCTCTATGCGGTCAACCGTGTCAACATCTGCAATTTTGTCAATGCAATCAATGAGCTGGATGCCTACAGAAAATATCACGTTTTCGCACCCGGCGAAATGTATGTAAGTATGTGATCGGAGGAATAAACCATGAAATGCGTAGTAATTGAGCAGCCCGGAAAGATGGGTCTGCAGGAAAAAGAGCTGCCGAAGCTCAGCAAGGATTTTGCAAGGATCAAGGTGAAGGCTGCAGCCATCTGCGCCACGGATCTCGAGGTGATCGATGGCAACATTCCCGCAAAATATCCCCTCACCCCCGGTCACGAGTGGTCCGGAATTGTCAGCGAGGTGGAAAATCCCGCCCACAGCGCATGGATCGGCAAACGCGTAACAGGCTCCAACGACGTTGTCTGCGGCGTTTGCGAGGCCTGCAGAAGCGGAAACTGGCGCTATTGCAAGGATTTTGAAGAGATCGGCTTCAAGCGCCCCGGTGCTTATGCAGAATATATCGACGTTCCCGTCTGCGGACTTGTGGAGCTCCCCGACGACCTTCCCTTTGAATATGCCGCTCTTGCAGAGCCCATGGGTGTTGCCCTCGGCGTGTGGGACAAGGCTGAACCTCAGTTTGGCAAAACCTGCCTCATCTACGGCGCAGGCTCCATCGGTCTTTGCTGCCTCTGCATTGCAAAGGCTCTCGGAATGAGAAAGATAGTGGTTGTTGCCACAAGCAAGGATCGCCTTGACTTTGCAACAATGCTTGGTGCAGATTATGTCATTGCCACCAAAGAGCAGGATATCTTTGAAGAGATGGGTAAGATCCATTCCGAAGGCACCGATTATATCATTGAGGCCACCGGCATCGAGGAGTGCATCTCCAACAGCTTCAAGCTGTGCAAAAAGGGCGGCAGCGTGCTGCTGGCAGGCTACGGCAGAGGCAAACACATGTCCATCAGAATAGACGATATCCACGTCAACAACCTGAAGGTCATTGGCGCAGGCAACAACTGGAACCAGCACAAAAAGGCTATCGAGTTCATGAGTGAGAAGAAACCCGCAATGGAGCTGTTTGTCAGCGAGAAGATCAAACTGGAAGAATACGAAAAGGGAATCACCGCCGCACGCAAGAGACCCATCGGTTTTGTGAAGGCGCTGTTTACGTTTGATGACTGATATGAAAAAATATTATTTGGGAATTGATTTAGGCACATCCTCCGTCAAGCTGCTGCTGGTCACCGCAGAGGGTGAGAGCATCCGTACAAAATGCAGATACGATGCCGTGGGTCCGGAGGGCTGGTGCAATGCTTTGAAAAAAGCATTTGCCGAGATTGGTGAAAAAGCAGACCTCTCCGATGTTGCCGCCATTGCAATATCGTCGCAGGTGGGTACATATATCACCGACAGCGGCGAGGTCATTGGCTGGAACAGCAACGCAGGCGCAGAGGAATTGGCGGAGATAAAAGCCAAAATATCCGACAGCGAGTTTGCGGAAGAGATAGATATGGTCCATCCCAACCTGATATCCTATCCGCTGCCGCGTCTGCTCTATATAAAACGGCATTTTCCCGAATGCAAAAAGGTGATAATGCCAAAAGAGTTTTTACTGAAAGAGCTGACGGGCATCACTGTCACCGATATCTTCAGCCAGCGGGGCATCTGCCATCCGGAGAAAAAGCAGTATACCCAAAAGCTGATGAAAAAGCTGGAGCTGGATTTTGAACTTGCCCCGATTCAGCTTCCCACCGACCTTGCGGGAGGTGTGACAGCGGCTGCGGCAGAGAGCTACGGTCTTGAGGAAGGCACTCCCGTATATATTGGCTGCAACGACTTTTTTGCAGGACTTCTTGGACTTGGTGCCTACGATTGCGGCACGGTGTTTGAGCTTTCCGGCACCAGTGAGCACCTTGGAGTTATAACCGAGGAGCGGATGGACGGAAAATTTGTCAGCGGCAGATATTTCAACGGCAATGCCACCTACGGCGGAACCAAAGCCAGCGGTATGGCCTGCGATTTTGCCATAAAAACCTTTGGACTTGATGGAATCAGCCCCGATATCGTGTATAACGATCCGCCCATCTTTCTGCCCTATCTCAAAGGCGAGCGCGCCCCCGTCTTTGACGAAAACGCAAAGGGTGTGTTCTTCGGCATAACCGAGAAAACCACCAAGCAGGAGATGGCATATGCGGTGCTGGAGGGAGTTGTGTTCAGTCTCTATCACATCGGCAAGGCACTCTCTATCGAGAGTGTGAAGGAGATAAAGGTCGGCGGAGGTTCTGCGGGCGACGCTGTTATGACAAGGCTGAGAGCGGAGCTTTTCGGCTGCAGAATAGTGCGTGCCGCAGAGAATGAATCCTCCGCATTGGGCGCCGCCATGATAGCAATGGTGGGCAGCGGAAGATTTGGCTCTTTTGAAGAGGCCATCGGCAGCGTTGTGAAGTATTCTCACACGGAAGAGCCGGATGGCAAACTGCGAAAACAGCTTCTAAAGCGTTTTGCTGTCTATGAGCAGCTGTATCCAAGCCTGACCAAACAATTTGAAGAATTTTCCAATCTGTAATAAAGGAGTAATGTTTGTGAGTTGTGTTATTTTCGGTGCAGGAAAAATTGCACGCGGATTTGTGGGTCATCTGCTGTATCTCAGCGGTATCGACTTTGTGTTTGTAGAAAAAGTTGACGCCCTCTGCGACCTGATAAACGAGAGAGGCGAATATCTGGTAAACATTCTTGGCGACAGCTCCAAGAACACCGTTGTTAAAAACGCAAAGGCATTGAAGTTCTCCCAAAAAGAGGAGATCTCCGCAGCAATTGCCGAGGCTGACTGCGTTTTCACCTCCGTCGGCGGCAAAAACCTCAACGATATCACCGAATATCTTGCAGCGGGCATTGAGAAGAGAGCAGAGACAAACCCCAAGCCCATGAATATCATCACCTGCGAAAACTGGAAAAAGCCTGCGGATATCCTTCGTGACGGAATTGCAGCAAAGCTCTCCGAAGAGAACAAGGCATTTTTGGCTGAAAAGGTGGGCATCACCGAGGCTGTCATCATGCGCTCCGGCATCGAGGCAACTCCCGACCTTTTGGCAAAAGATCCGCTGGTGGTCAACGTTCAGAACTTCTGGAAATTCCCCTTTGATGCATCCCGCACAAAGGCTCCCATGCCCGAGAATATGATCTGCCTTGAGCCTATCTATGAGTTCACGGGCTTCCTTGAGAGAAAGTTCTACACCTACAATGCCGCAAACGGAACCACCTCCTTCGTGGGTGCCGTGCTTGGGTATAAATACATTGCGGATGCCGCTTATGATCCTAGAATTCTGGAGCTGCTGGACGGTGTTTACAAGGAGACAGCCACTGCACTCTCTAAAAAGCACAACTTCCCCTTTGATGAGCAGTGGGCATTCACAAGAACCTCCCTCAACAAGCTGCAGGACAGAAACATTGTCGATTATATCGAGCGCAACGCAAGAGACCCGATGAGAAAGCTGGGTCCCGACGACAGACTGGTTGGTTCTGCACGTCTCTGCCTTGAATACGGCGTTGTGCCCGAGAGCCTTTCCGTTGCCATTGCCTGCGCAATGTATTACGAAGAGCCCACAGACGAGTTTGCCGTGGAACTCAAGAGAATGCGCGAGGAAGAGGGCATTCCCGCCATCATTGAAAAGGTGTGCAAACTTGACGTAAACGGCGAGCTTGCAAAGCTTATTATGGCAAAGGTTCAGCTTATTAAGGAATGGGGTTGGGTCAAATGAGCAAAATAGCTGTTATCGGTGCAGGTAAAACCGGCAGAGGTTTCATCGGCAGACTGCTTACGGAAGCAGGCAAAGAGATAATGTTCGTGGACAAAATCGAAGCGCTGGTGGAAAAGCTCAACGCAGAGGGCGGATTCACCGTAGAGTTTTTCGGAAAGACCAGAGAGGCTGTCCGCGTGGATAACTATAAGGCATACACCTGGGAGAATGCGGATTTTGCAGATGCAGAGCTGGTTTTTGTCTCTGTCTGCGGACAGAACCTGAAGGATGTGGGCGCAAAGCTCACAGAGAAGCTTGATGCAGGTAAGAAATATTATCTCATCACCTGCGAGAATGCTTCCCATCCCTCCAAAACATTGAGAGAAGCAATTGAGGGCAAAAACGTGGCAGTCAGCGAGGCCACCGTTTTCTGCACCACCATCGAATCCGACGGATACAACATCAACTCGGAGAACTATCCCTATCTCCAGTGCGATGCAGAGCTTCTTGAGGGATATGTTCCCGACGTGGCTTCCGTCAGAACCATCGGCAGCTTTTCGGATTTCCTCACAAGAAAGCTGTTCACCTATAACGCCGCAAGCTGCGTAATTGCATATATCGGCGCACTCAAAGGCTATACAGACTACGGCGAGGCTGCAAACGATGAGGAGATACTCAAGCTTCTCGATAAAAACTACGGCGAGACCAATGCCGCAATGTGCAAACGCTTCGGCTACGATGAGGAAGATCAGCGTGAGTTTGCGGCGCTTTCCAAGGCAAAATTCTGCAACAGAACCATTATCGACACCATTGCACGAAATGCCCGTGAGCCCCACAGAAAGCTGGGCGGCGGCGAGCGCATCATTGGTGCGGCAAAGCTGATAAGAGAGTTTGGCGGAGACGCATCGGTGCTGGAGCTGACAGCTGCGGCAGCGGTGCTCTATGAGGACAGCGCAGACGCCAACTGGACGGCAATTAAAGCCGAAAAAGGTGAGATCGGTGTGCTGAAGGATATCTGCCTGCTGAACGAAGATGAGGCAATTTTCAAGAATATTATGGCTTGTATTGAGAAGATAAAGGCAGACCGCAATGCTGTTATAACAGAAACCGCAAACAACTGACCTTGCTGAAGGGAGAATAAACGATGCTTACGGTAAAAAACAAAAAGTTTTATCTGGACGGAGAAGAATTTAAAATTCAAAGCGGCGCATTTCACTATTTCAGAGCTTTGCCGGAATATTGGGAGGAGATACTCACCAAAATCAAGGCGGCGGGTCTCAACACAGTTGAAAGCTACACCTGCTGGAACATGCACGAGCCACGCAAAGGTGAATATAACTTCTCCGGAATGCTGGATATCGAGCGTTTTATAAAGACAGCAGAGAAGGTGGGACTCAAAGTTATCCTCCGCACAGGTCCCTACATCTGTGCAGAGTGGGAAAACGGAGGTTTCCCCTACTGGCTGCTCAAAAAGGAATATAACGTAAGACTGAGATGCAACAACGAAGCCTATCTCAAACACCTGAGAGATTGGTTCCACGTCATCCTCTCCAAAATCAGACCCTATCTTGACGTAAACGGCGGTCCGGTTATCGCAATGGCCATCGAAAACGAATACGGCTCCTTTGGCGACGATTTCTCCTATTTGGCAGAGGTTGAGAAAATCTACCGCGACGAAAATATGGATTGCCTCTATATTGCTGCGGATGGAAACAAGCACTATCATCTCTCCACCGGCAGAAGCGGTACCCACATCACCCAGGGTATAGATTTTGGCGGCAGATGCGAAGCGGATACATTTACCACCGTTGACGAGTACGACCCCGAAACTCCCTATTTTACAGCAGAAT
>JAFSHJ010000296.1 GCA_017440425.1 Oscillospiraceae bacterium
GCATTGTCTCGGGACGGGTGGTTGCAAGCTCCAGCATCTCGCCTGTTTCCTTGACGGGATAGAGGATGTGATAGAAGTTACCCTGCTGATCTTCATATTCAACCTCTGCGTCGGAGATAGAGGTCATGCAGGTTGTGCACC
This sequence comes from Oscillospiraceae bacterium, assembly GCA_017440425.1. Lineage (GTDB taxonomy): Bacteria > Bacillota > Clostridia > Oscillospirales > Ruminococcaceae > SIG526. The sequence continues at coordinate 142 of JAFSHJ010000296.1, forward strand.
AGTTGACCATTCTGTTTCCGCGATAGATGAGTCCCTTTTCATAGAGCTTCATAAATACGGTCTGAACAGCCTCGCTGCAGCCCTCATCAAGAGTGAAGCGCTCACGTTCCCAGTCACAGGAAGAGCCCAGCTTTTTGAGCTGCTGAATAATTCTGCCGCCGTACTGTTTACGCCAGTCCCAAGCTCTCTCAAGGAACCCTTCACGACCGATATCATCCTTGGTCAGGCCTTCTTTGGCCATTGCCGCAACGATTTTTGCCTCGGTTGCAATGGATGCGTGGTCGGTACCGGGGAGCCAGAGAGCCTCTCTGCCCTGCATTCTTCTGAAACGGATGAGGATATCCTGCAGGGTGTTGTCCAGGGCGTGTCCCATATGGAGTTGTCCTGTAATGTTGGGGGGCGGAATTACTATTGTATAAGGTGTTTTATCAGGGTTAACGTTTGCGTGAAAATAGTTTTTGTCAAGCCAGAATTTATAAGTGCGATCTTCAACAATCTTGGGATCGTAAGCCTTATCAAGCTGTCTCATAATACGCCTTCCTTTCCGATAGGATTTGCGGGAGATGCCCGCTTTATGAAAATGACCGCCGAAATCGGATAATATCGGCGGTCGTAATAGATACTAAGCTAAAACGGATCAGAGTTCGACGATCTCGCCGTATACTTCTCCTGCGCATCCGGCAGCGTTAGCTTCGTCGGTATCGATGTGCATAGCAAGAGCGAACTTCTCGCTTACGCGGACAACAACATCACCGAAGATAAGTTCACGGCCGTTGCCGCCAACTTTAACTGCTACGATCTGATTATCCTTAACGCCCAGACGCTCTGCATCTGCGGGAGTCATGTGGATGTGACGCTTTGCAACGATAACGCCCTCTGTGAGCTCAACTTCGCCGCAGGGGCCAACGAGCTTGCAGGGTGCGCTGCCTGCTACGTCACCGGACTCACGAACGGGAGCTGTTACGCCCAGAGTTCTTGCGTCTGTGAAGGAAACCTCTACCTGAGCAGCTTTACGAGCCGGTCCGAGGATGGAAATGTTGGGAATGGTCTTCTTGGGTCCGACAACATCAAGACGCTCTGTTGCAGCGAACTGTCCCGGCTGGGAGAGATCTTTTTTGTTGTGCATAACAGCGTCAGCACCGAAGAGGATCTTGAACTGCTCTTCTGTTACGTGGATGTGGCGGGCGGATGTTTCAACGATAAATTTTTCAGCCATTTTTTCATACTCCTGTCAATATAAAATCCCTAATTAAATATTTTATACTATTTTGCTTTAATATTCAAGTGGTTAGGGAAATTTTCTTGCCCAACCTTTAAATATTTTCCCGTTATTATCACTTTTTCAGGAAAATCAGCGGTGAATCAGTTCAAAATAACGGTCTTCCAGCGGTATCCACTCATTCACAAAGCGGCGGAGCATCTCCTCTCCGTCCCGCTCCCTGATGCGTGCAAGCCTTGTATCAAGGCTTTCTTTGAGCAGGATGCTCAGATCGTACCTTTTGCAAAAACGGGGGTGGAGGCTGTAAACCCCCTCTATCACCGCAAGCGGTTTGGCTTCAACCTTCACACTGCCGCCAAGCTCCATACGCCAACACTCAAAGGGTCGGTATTCAAAGCTTCTGCCGGATGCAATGCCCTCCAACACCTCACTCTCAAGCCGCTCGTAGTCGATGTTTCCGCCCACCTCGGCAAATCTCTCCGGGGTGCGCTGGTGCTTTTGCAAAAAGAAATCGTCGGTGTGGAAGATGTTGCAGCTTTCCGCTCCGTAAACCTTTTGGATGAGTTCCGCAAGGCTGCTCTTTCCCGTGCCGCTGCCGCCGTCTATTGCAAGCAGGCAGCTGCCTTTTTCCTCCAAAACACGGTCAATATCCGCAAACAGCTCAAAATGCCGTGCAAATCGGGAATCCACCACACGGTAGGCGGGAGAACAGTTCTCACGGTATTGCTCGGTGTGGCTTTTGGGAGGATATCCCTCCCCTTTGTAGTCAGCCAAAGCCTGCGATATATCGCCAAAGGGCAGCTCCCCGCTGCCGCAAAGCTGTTTAAGCAGCAAAAGCTTCTCCTCAAAGCCTGCTTCGCTGCCCTTTCGCACCTCCGCCGTTGCGGCAAACATTCCGTTCACCGTCTGCAGCTTCGGCGCTTTGGCGCAAGCTTTAAGGGCGGACAGATTCAGCCGTGAAATGCCGTTGCCGATATCTTCAAACA
>JAFSHJ010000297.1 GCA_017440425.1 Oscillospiraceae bacterium
CATTGTCTCGCTGAGAACGTGCTTGCCCGCTCTCATGCATTTGATGGCATATTCGGTGTGATCGCAGAAATAGTTGCAGAGCAGCACTGCATCCAGATCCTGCCTTATAAATTCTTCAAAATCCGTAAATTCGGCAACATCTTTGCAGATGGGGTGCGCTTTCTTGCAGGCATCTATCGTTGCCTGACGCTGATCGCATATCGCCACGAGCTCGGCACCTGCCTCAAAAATCGCCTCGACCAGCTGTCCGCCTCTGCCTACTCCAAAAACACCAAAACGAATCTTTTTCATTATATTTGCCTCCGTTAACATCTCTATTTGCTTGTATTATAAAAAATTTTTTTGCCTCTTGCAATTAAAATGCAGAATTTTTTGTGCGTTGGAAAAATTTTTCCCTTTTGCACAATTTCCCCCTCCGTTTTTTTATCATATCATCACTTGGAAATATTCCACTTTTACCTGCAAAATGGTTACTTTATATTGACATTGCAAAATCCTTTTATGTATAATCAAAGCAAAGATTCTTCTTGGGAGTGATGTTTATATGAGCAACTGCAATCCTACCGATAAAGAGATATGCGATCTGTTCACAAGCCAAAACTATCGCCACACAGAAATGACCGCCGCCATTGCAGGCTATAATCTCTCCGGCTATCCCGTTAACGGTGTAAATATAATGGAGCATTCACAGCTCAACCTTCTTGCCGCAAAAAACGGAATGAAAAACCCCGACTATGTTAACGACCACATCGAAGTATATAAAAATGCTCAATATGCCATAGGAACTGACTTTATTGACCAGTGGATACCAGGCAACCCCTTGTCTATGGGCGACAAAGGATACGAGCACGGTGCTTTCAGCAACACCACCGCCCCCACCGAAATTGTTGTGGACGGAATGAAGATCGAAGAGCCTGAAGACGTGGTGGAGCACATGGAGCGCTTTGTCTTCCCCCGCCTTCAGAAAGAAGCCGCCGAATATGACATAGAAAAGCGTATACGCGATATTGGCATCAGAATGTACAATGCGCAGCACGAGATGGGACTTGACATTCTGCTCACCTGCTACGGTTTCACCCCAATGCCCACCCTTTGGTACAGCGTATACGGCTATGAAAACTATTTTATGGCCTATACCCTTTACGAAGACGTGATGGAGCGCCATTTTAAGCTGCAGGCGGAGGTTTGCAGAAAGGCAAACGAAGCCGCTGCAGAGGCAATGAACAGATATAACTTTCCAAAGCTGTGCAGACTTGACCACGATATGACAGACTCACAAAACACCCTTGTCAACATCAATAGTCTGGAGCGTATCTGGTTTCCAAACCTTGCCTATGCCCTTGAACCGCTGCTGCAAAAAACCGATACAAGACTCATCTGGCACTGCGATGGCAACATTACCCCCATGGTGCCCGCTCTGCTGGATGTGGGTATTCGCGGTTTTCAGGGTTTCCAGTATGAATGCGGTGTTGACTATACCAAGCTCTGCAAAATGCGCGGCAACGACGGTCAGCCGCTGTTTATGATAGCCGGTTCCTCCGTGACAAGGACCCTTCCCTTCGGGAAACCCGAGGATGTGCGCAACGAGATTAAATTTCTTGTGGAAAACCGCGGAGATGCGGCTATCACCCTGGGCTGTTCTTCAAGCATGACTCCCGGTGTATCCTCCGAAAACATTGACACAATGATCGAGTGCTTCAAATATTATAAAAATCATCTTAAATAATTTTACTTTTAAAGAGGTAACCTATGTCGGATTTTGGAAACATCTGCAAGTTTTCCGATGCAAACGAGAATTTTCAGGATTTTTTTGTGTTTCAGTTTATATATGAGACTCTGCCCAACCGTCTGGCAGCGACCCGCTCCTACGCAGCCTTCGTCTGTCACCTTGTAACGGAGGGTACGGCTGTGCTCAAAACAGATTCTGCTCAGTGGGAGCTTCACCCCGGAGACGTGTTTTTCCTCTTCCCCTCCACACCTTTCTCACTTATTTGCGATGACAGCTTCAAATATCTCTACATATCATTTGTGGGCAACCGCCCCACAGAATTGCTCGAATCGGTGGGTGTGACCCGTGAAGACCCCGTCCATCCCATCCGTGAGCGCCTTGTGGACGTGTGGTTCAACGCACTCAAAAACAGCAACTCCGACAATCTCTCCCTTATGGCAAAGGGTATACTTTATTACACTTTGGCATTTATTCAGAAGAAGCCAACCGAAAAGAAATACGTTGCGGATAAATGCACCGACGTGGTATCCAACCTGCGTGAGATAATCGACCGCGAATATGCCAATGCCGACCTCTCGCTGGAATATCTCTGCGAGACGCACCGCTATAACACGAAATATATCTCCCGCCGCTTCCGCGAAATTGTGGGAATAAGCTTTTCCGAATATCTTTTCGCCTGCCGCATCCGCCATGCCTGCGCAATGCTCTCCGAGACCAACATAAGCGTCCGTGAAATAGCATCGCTGGTCGGATACAGAGACTCTCTTTATTTCTCCAAAGCTTTTAAAAAGAGACTTGGCCTTACCCCCGTGGAATACCGCAGCGCGAATTTTAAAAAAGACTGATTTTAACGGCAGTGATAATTTTCACTGCCGTTTGTTTTTGCACACATAAAACAAGCAATTGCATAACGCGGAAATTTGTGCTATACTAAAATAAATATATACTCTTTTTAAGGGGGACTTCAAATGAACAGCACCCGTATTACCCTCAGCAGAATTTTTATCGGACTCATTATCATCGGGATCGGTGTCGGCTATCTAGGCAATGCC
>JAFSHJ010000298.1 GCA_017440425.1 Oscillospiraceae bacterium
GATATCATTCAGCACGGCTTCTCCGCCCTCCGGCATATTCTCCGTGGAGACACGGATATACTCTCTGCCCGTCCAAAATCTGCAGACGGTAAGCTCGCCCTCCGTGCAGATGCCGTCAGCATCATTCCATTTTCTCAGCTTGTTCTGCCTTATTACCCTGAAGCATCGCTCCACCGCCTCATACGGCACAAGATAGCTTGTTGAGGTCTCCTTCGGGTCACCGTCGGCACGGACATATTCCGTCAGGGTTGCCAGCTTCGGGTTTTCCGCTGAATATAGCACCAGCTCATAATATCCCGCATCCTCTGTGCCTGTGGTTTTGCGGTAGTGATCCACCAGAAGCTTCGGCTCAAATTCGCCGCGGATCATACTGCATTCTTCGTAGACCTCCAGCACCGTGTCATGCTCCGGCATAACAAAGCTTATCTCAAAGCCTTTGCCGTCAATATGCTTTGCTGAGAGCTCTTCGCCGTCAAGATAAAATGTGTAGTCGGTATCGGTGCCGATGTATTCCTCTTTATACCACACCGTCACTTTGCTGCCCGCTGTATATGAATCCTTTGCACCTGCAAACTCATTTTTGCTGTTATAATAGTCAATATTGTATTTCTCTCTTGAACATCCGCCAAAGCTAAACATCAAAACCACTCCAAGTGTGATAATCACAGCCGTTTTAACGACTTGGAATATTGCATTTTTCTCTTTTTTCATTGTTCACAACCACTAATTTCAACCCGGAACATATGTCATACTTTCTTTTATATCCACTTCCAGTTTAACATCGTGCTCAGGCATAATAAAACTGATAACGAAGCCTTTTTTATCGTCATAAGTCACACTGTTGATGCTTTCTCCATCAAGATAGAACCTATAATCTGTGTCGGTTGCAATCATATCATAGTAAACAGTAACCTTTGATCCTGCCCTGTAGGAATCTTTTGCTCCTCTGAAAGCGAATTTACTTCCACCGTAATCAACATTATATTTTTTTGCAAGACATCCGCCAAATCCCAACATCAAAACCACTCCCAACATAACAACAACTGCTGTTTTGATAAATCTGCCGATATCTGCTGTCTTTTTTCTGTGTTTCATGGTTAATCACTCATTTCTACTGCAGTTTTTCGAATATCTCCGTAATTCCTGCGCTTACGGCATTATAGTTTTTGGGCCACTTCATATATCCTCGGGCATCCACCTCGCTGCCGTCAGCCATGGTGATATACAAACTAAAGCTTTTTCCGTCCGCCGCAGTCTTGTTGCTCTTTTGGAAGCCGTTCCATCTGCCCACTTCATTCTCTGCAAGAAAAGCCTCAAGCTCTTTTGCAAAGCTCTCGTCCACCTCAAACTCCAGCTTTTCCTCTTCGGGAGCACCTTTGGGCTTGATGGTTGCGGTATAGCTGCCGTCTTCGTTTGTCAGCGTATACACAACATAGGCATTTGACATTGCTCCGTAGCTGTAGCGGAAGCTGAAAGTCTCAATATCTTTTATCTCTGCATTTTTTGCACAGCCGAAAAGAAAGGACAACATAATAACGATCACTCCAAACAAAGCTGTTTTTTTCATCATAATTCTCACCCTATTATTTTTTTGAAACAATTACCTGATTTTATTATAATACAGCAACCGCAGACGGTCAATCTGCGGTTGTTCCAAAATATGCCATATTAATTTGTGTGTTATTTTAGTTTCGCCACGGTCTCACTTATCTCCTGCAGAAAAGTGTATACACCGTCCTGGGACAAAACACCCCGTTTTACCTCCTTCGGAATGAGCCCTGCCTCGTCCAGTTCATAATCACGCAGCCACTCACCGCCCTCATAATAGGCGGTCAGGATCTGCAGAAGTCCGTTGAACCAGGCACTTTTGCAAGCCTCCTCGGGAGATTTTTCCGCAGCCTTGCGCAGCACATCAAAACAGACCTCCATCTGTTTTATCCTCTCCACTGCCTCGCCGATTTTCTGTCCGTTCATAGCTTTCTCCCACTTTTCACAACTCAATATTTGTAACGGCAGCGGCCGTTTTCCTCCCATTCCATATCCACACCGAACACCTGCGGCAAAATCCCCGCTCTGCAGATGTTTTGCGGCGTATCACACATCAGCAGCCTGCCGCCGGCCATAACGGCAACTTCATCCGAAAAACCGAAAGCCAGCTCAAGGTCGTGCAGCACGGCAACAACACTCTTGCCGCTATCCGCAACGGCACGCAGCGTGTTCATAAGCCCAAGTTGATGCCCGATATCCAGATATGTTGTTGGCTCATCCAGCAGAATGCAATCGGTATCCTGTGCCAAAGCCATTGCAATATAGGCTTTTTGCCTCTCTCCTCCCGAAAGTGAGGACAGCGTCCGCTCCGCCAGTTCGGATATTTCCATCCGCTTCATTGCTTCTGCGGCAATTTTGCGGTCCCCTGCGGTATATCTCCGCGGATAGCTGAGATAGGGGAATCTGCCGTGGAGCACAAGCTGCTGCACCGTCATCTCCGGCAGGGTCCTGCCCTGCGGCAGATATGCCACACGGCGTGCATATTCTGTGCGTGAGAAATCTGCGGCAGCTTTTCCTTCCGCAAAAATTTCTCCGCTCATCGGGGTCATAATTCCTGCGGCACATTTAATGAGGGTGCTTTTGCCTGC
>JAFSHJ010000299.1 GCA_017440425.1 Oscillospiraceae bacterium
ACACCGGTGAAGGGGTGTGTGGTATATCCAAACAGTTCGCGGTATTTTGCAAGATCGAGAACATCGCTGTAGGGGTTAATGCCCTTCTCATCAAGAATGTCAAGATCTACAAGATGGTTGCCCACTTCGTCGGAGGGATAGGAGAGCATAAGAACAACTTTCTTTGCGCCCTTTGCAATTCCGCGCAGGCAGATGGCGAAACGGTTTCTGCTGAGGATGGGGAAGATAACGCCGACGGTCTCGCCTCCAAGCTTTGCTTTAACGTCTGCAGCAATGTCGTCAACAGTAGCGTAGTTGCCCTGTGCACGTGCCACGATAGCTTCTGTCATAGCAACAATATCGCGGTTTCGAAGTTCAAAATCATCGTTGCGGGAAGCTTCAATAACGGACTCGGTTACGATTTTGACCAGATCATCGTTTGCACGGATAATAGGTGCGCGGATACCTCTGGATACGGTTCCAACCATACGGCTCATAGTAAACACTCCAAAAATCAATTTGACAAATCTTGTCCACCGATTATTATATCACATAATTGCTCGGTTGTAAAACCTAAATTTAAAGGATTGAATATTTTTTTACATTTTAGCTTTTAAAAATTGTTTTTCAGCGTTGAAAAAACGAAAAAATGTGTAATTTGCAAAAAAATTTTCTGCACAAACCCGTCAATAGCCAACGGCAAGACCGAACAGCAGGATAAGTCCTGTCAGCAGCAGGTTGAGTATCTGGAATTTCCAGCTCCACTTGAACCACTTTCCGTAGCTGACGTCTGCCAGTCCCAAACTGAGCAGCAGGGCGGGGTTGGTGGGATAGAAGGTGTTGGAGAAACCGTCGCCAAAGGCAAAGGCAACCACGCAAAGCTGGGGAGAGAGGCCGAATATCTGTGCGAGAGGCACAATGAGGGGGATGAGCATAAATGCCTTGGCAGAGCCCGAAGGAATGAAAAAGTTCATGACGAGCACGATGAGATAGATGAAAAGTATCACAGACCACTTGGGCATTGTTTCCGCAAGAGCCACGGCTTCATGGAGGATTGTGTCCAGCACCTGCGCCTCTTCAAGGGTGTATTTTATGGATGCGGCCATGAGTATCATTGCAACCGCAGGCAGAATGCTGACCACACCTTCGAAAGATGTTTTCAGCAGCGCTTTTGCCGACATTCCGGAGGCAAGGGTGGAGACGATGCCTGCAGCAAGGAACATCACCGCAACAATTATCATGGTGTAATCCTGCAAAGCGGTGATGAAGCCGGAGCACAGCACAAACAGAATGCCTGCACCGAGAATGGAGGCAAAAAGAAGGAGTGCACGATCCATTTTGGCATCGGAGGTGAATTCGTCGCCGAGGTGAATGCTCTCCAGCGGCTTTTCGGTTTTTTTGGAATATATAACGAGGAAAGCCATCAGCAGAGAGTAGATCAGAAAAAAAGACAGGATGCGCAGCCAGGAGCCGGAGAACATGGGAAGTCCCGCAAGCTGCTGTGCAACACCAACGGTAAAGGGGTTGCAGACACCCGATGCAAAGCCGCAGCCTGCCGCAAGCAGGCTCATTCCCACACCGGTGAGAGCATCCCAGCCAAGGCTCATTGAAAGTGCGACCACAATGGGAACCAGCGGAACACACTCTTCAAAAGAACCTATCATTGCACCCATCGCCATGAAAAACAGGGTGATGACAGCCATAAGGCGGTAGCGGACAGCGCCGAAGCGGTGAGATATCTTGTTCAGCATATAGTGCATAAGTCCGCATCTGTCCAAAGCGGTGAAGATGCCGCCGATAACCAGCAGAAAAGCGATAACGGCGATCAGCGTGCCGTTGCCGGAGGAACCGAGGACCAAAATGGGGGAGAGCAGCCATTTCCAAAAGGGAATGCCGCCATCCACATTGGAAAAGCCGGAGGCGGTGTCGATGATGAGGTTGCCGTTGCTGTCTGCAATGCGGTCATAGCTTCCGCCGGGGATGATGAGGGTGAGGATGTAGGAAGCGACCATCAGCGCAAAGATAACAGCGATGGCAGTGACAAATGAGCGGACGCTCACATTGAGTTCTTTTTTCTCTGTTCTGTTCATTTCATTCTCCAAACCGAATATGTAGCCTTTTGTGTAAGCAATAGAGTTAAAAACATAAGATATTATACCATATTACGGTGTAGCCGTCAAACAAAACGCCGCATTATCCTTGGATAATACGGCATTTTGCTGGAAGTATTGTGAGGTAATTGTCAGCTGAATTTAAGCTCTTGCCACACCTGTTCTGCGGGCGGCTTCCGCCACAGCTTTTGCAACTGCGGGGCCGACACGCTCATCAAAAGCGGCGGGGATGATGTAATCCTCGGAGAGCTCATCATCGGAGATGAGGGAGGCGATGGCTTCGGCGGCGGCAACCTTCATCTCTTCGTTGATGTCGGAGGCCTTTACGTCGAATGTGCCGCGGAAGATGCCGGGGAATGCCAGCACGTTGTTTATCTGGTTGGGGAAGTCGCTGCGGCCGGTGGAGATGATGCGTGCTCCGCCTGCTTTGGCTTCGTCGGGATAAATTTCGGGGGTAGGGTTTGCGCAGGCAAAGATAATTGCGTCACGGTTCATGGTCTTAACCATCTCGGCGGTGACAGTTCCGGGTGCGGAAACACCGATGAATACGTCAGCGCCCACAAGAGCATCCGCAAGAGAGCCGCTCTTCTTTTCAAGGTTGGTCACCTGAGCCATCTCTTCCTTTATCCAGTTGAGACCGTCGCGTCCCGCATATATCATGCCTTTGCGGTCGCAGAGGGTGATGTTGGTGTAGCCGGCGCTGAGCAGCAGCTTGACG
>JAFSHJ010000300.1 GCA_017440425.1 Oscillospiraceae bacterium
ATTCCGAGAATTTCACAAAAACAACAGCATCGAAAACCAATTTCGATGCTGTCAATCAAATTATTCCGCTTCAAACATAGCTGCAAGCTTTCTTGCGGCGTCTGCCATATTTTTGATACCCTCAAAAATGTTTTCGTCGCTGTATGCACGCAGGTATTGGTCTGCTTCCAGCGTGAATTCACCGCTGTATCCGATTTCTTTCAGCGCTTTAACAATGGAAACGAAGTCCATATCCATAGAGAATGGTATCTGGTGGGAATCGTGCCATCTGTCGTTATCATGAATGTGAAGCGCCTGCAGATGTTTGCCCAGCGTCTTTATCATATTGACGGCACCCGAGCCGGAGCCGCGCATCTCTGCGTGACCGAGGTCGAGACAGGCAACAAAGAAGTCATCGTTTACGGCGGTGAGATGCTCCACAAAGCTTTCGGATGTGGCGCAGGCTGCAAAAGAGCTCTCGTCCTTTTCGTTATCCCAGCACCACATATTTTCGGTGGCGATTTTCACACCGCACTCTTTGGCAAACGGCAGCAATTCAAAATACATCTCCGCGTTTTCTTCGGCACCCTTATAATTATTGGGATGGATTATGCAGATTTTTCCGCCTGCTTCTGCGGTGCATTCGATGGCACGTTTGAGAAAAGAACGTATCTCGGGACACACCACGGGAAATGGTGCATGAGACTGGTTGCACTCTATGCCGTTATCAAGACCGATCTGCTTTAATCTTCTTGCAAATGCAAGACAGTTATTTCCCGACAGCGGATGATTTCCGATTATAGCCTCGTTTTTCTCCCAGTTGTATCTGCACATATCAAACATGGAGAAATCCCATGCATCAAAACCTGCTTTTGCAATATATTCAACTGCCTTTTCCTCGCCGATCCTGCGTGCGGCAGATGCTATTTCCGTGGATGTTTTCATAATATCACTCCTTTGGAACAATTATACAGCACCTCAAATTAAATGTAAACCTTAAAAATGTTTTACAAACAAATTTTCCACTTGACTAATTTCCCATCCTGCGATACACTTATAATGTAGTTTTATGTAAAAGATTGTAGATGTTATGCGATACAAAACCTTGTTTCCCACGCTGATAGCTTTGGCGCTGTTTGCCGCCGCAGTTATCTTCGGCTGTCCCATCTATCAGATATTCGGGGTGCAATGTCCCGGCTGCGGAATGACGCGGGCCTTTCTTTGCGCGGTTTGTCTGGATTTTAAAGCGGCCTTTCACCATCATCCGCTGTTCTGGCTTTTTATGGTTGAATCGGTTTACGTTGTGTTCCGAAACCATATTCTCAAGCGCATTAAAATCCCGCAGAAGCTTGAGCTTGCGGTCGGCATAATATCGCTTATTTTGCTGTTGATTGTTTGGATCTTCAGACAATTTATAATATAGCAAACCAATATAGGAGGATATACTTATGGCAGACAATGTAATGTTCAACGTTTCCCCCACTTTTAACCTTGATGTTTTTGTTGCAAAGCTTACAGAGACCTATCAGTCCAAAGGTTTCACCGTAACTCCCGTTAACCTCAACGGTTCCAGCATGATCACCTTTGAAAAAGGCGTGGGCGGAATCAACACTCTTCTCGGTCTGGGCGTAGGCATCAAAGCCAACATCACCCTCTCCAACGGCACTCTCAACATCTCTTTCACAGAAGCTGAATGGACCAGCAAGATCATCGGTCTTGCAGTTGGTTGGTTTCTCTGCCTCATTCCTTTCATCACCGCCATCGTTGGCTGCATCAACCAGATGGATCTTCCCAAAACCATCGGCAGCGATGCAAGAACAATTGCTGCAGCCCTTTAATTGATTCGTAACGATAAAAGCTGTTTATCCCAAACGGGATAAACAGCTTTTTTGTTTCAGAAGATTATTTTTTCGATAATTGGCTGAATGCTGTTTGCCAGCACCATAAATCCGTAATCGGTGAGGTGCGCGCCGTCTACTGTGTGATCCTCCCAGCCTTCTCCGATAATTTCCTCGTGATCCACAAAATAAATGTTAGCATCACCTGCGGCATTGCGCTTTGCCACCTCTTCACGCATAACCTCTTTTTTGTCAAGACGGTGCTGATGTCTCACAGCAAAGAGGGTGTCGTGGTTTTTGGGACTGGCAGAGAGCACTATAATCGGTACGTCGCTCTGTTTTTCTCTGATCGTATCGAGGAATTTGGGCAGACGCTCTGCCAAAAATGCTCCCGTGGGGCTGTTGCCGTCATCAGCAAACACAAACAGACCCACGTTATCCACCTTTGCCATTTCGGCGGCCTCTTCCACACCGAACTGACTGCCGATGCCGTCAAAGCCGAAGTTGAGCACCTCTGCATCAAGGCGACGGGAGAGAATGTTTGTGGTGGTCATTCCGGGACGGGAAACACATCCTCCCTGGGTGATGGATGCACCGTAATATGCAATGCGCTTTTTATAGCTGCGTGCTTTCGGAGCTGTTATCTTTGCATCGCCGTCAAAACCGAAAAGCACCTCTTTTATCTGGTTGTAGCAGGGGAAGTTGATGACTATCTCCAACTCTCTTGGCTCTTCCAGCTCAAAAAAGACGGTCTCATATTCGTTTTTGGAGCGATCGAAGCGACCGGAAGCATAGTAACGCATACCGCTGCCGTCATCGGCATAACAATCGAATCCGGATGCGCCCAGCGCATTCATGTGGTCGACACTGTTGAAATAGAGCAGCCGCACTTTGACAGCCAGTTTTTTTACAACTGCATGGAATCTGACCTTGCCGCCTGAACTGTCCCATGCAAGGCGCTCCATTGCGGGGTGCATCTCATAGTCTGTGTTTATCGGGAAACGGCGGTAGACCTGCTCCTCCCCGATAAAGGGAAATCCCTCAAGCACAAACGGCTTCACTCTTGGAGTAAACCATTTCATTCGCTCCGTTTTTTCTTCTGCCACGGTAGTTTCCTCCTTGCTTTAAAAAGAAACGTTAAAAGATGATTTTTTCAATTACAGGCTGCAGGCCGTCTGCCATATAGAGAAAGCCGAGATCGGTGGGATGGCAGCCGTCAACTGTGGAATCCATCCATTCCTTGCCAAGGATATCCTCGTAATCCAGGAAGTAGATGTTTTCATCGCCTGCGGCACGCTGTGCTTCCACAAACTCGCGCATGACCTGCTTTTTGTCCATTCTGTTTTTATATGCTTCCTTGCGGAAAAGTTCGTGGTTCATGGGTGCTGCGGTGAGCAGAACAATGGGAGTTTCCGGCTGTCCTTCACGGAGGATGCGCATAAACTCGGGAAGATGGTCTGCTACCCACTGACCCGTGGGGCTGTTGCAGTTATCGTGAATGATGAAGATACCTGCGTTATCCAGCTTTCTCATCTCGTAGGCTTCGCCTACGCCAAACTGGCTGCCGATGCCGTCAAATCCGAAGTTGATGACCTCTGCATCAAGGCGGCGGGAGAGGATGTTGGAGGTTATCATACCCGGACGGGAAGCACATCCGCCCTGGGTGATGGATGCGCCATACATTGCGATGCGCTTTTTATAGCTGCGCTCTTTGGGTGCGGTGATGACAGCATCCCAATCGAAGCCGAAGAGCACCTCTTTCACCTGGTTGAAGCAGGGGAAATTGATGACGACCTCCAGCTCTCTGGGTTCTTCCAGCTCAAAGAAAACGGTCTCGTATTCGTTTTTGGAGCGGTCGAAGCGTCCCGATGCGTAGTAGCGCAGGCCGCTGCCGTCGTCGGCATAGCAATCGAAGCCGCTGCCGCCCAAAGCATTTGCGTGGTCGGCATTGTGGAAATACATAAGTCTTACTCTGACAGCAATTTTCTTAAAGATTCCATGGAATCTCACCTTGCCGCCTGCGCTGTCCCAGGCGAGGCGCTCCATTGCGGGGTGAAGTTCAACATCTGTGTTGATGGGGAAACGGCGGTAGACGTTTTCCTCTTCGATGAAGGGAAAGCCTTCCAATACAAAAGGTTTAACTCTGGGAGTAAACCACTTCATTCTTTCTTTTTTCTCTTCTGCCATAAAATCAACCTCCTTACAGGGTTATGACTTGCTTTAATTATAGTTTTATCTCCTGCGGAAGTCAAGCGGAAAACAGTTGTGTTTTAACACAAAAAAGCACCCCGTTTTTATAACAGAGTGCTTTTTTTATTTCACTTTTATTTCTGCCAGGGTGTAATATTCACCGTCGGTCTCTGTCTCTGTGGCAAGCTGCACAACGGGATATTCCCCGCCGCCAATGGCGCAGGATATCTCATAGCTGCCTTTCGGCATATCTGCGGGAAGTGATATTTCAAGCTTTTCGCACCATTCTCCCGGCAGCCAGCTGCGGATATCGGTGGGTGCTTCCCACTCCCAAACAAAGCTTTCGCCTTTGAAGCGCAGTTTCAGCGGCAGCTTGTTGTATATGGGTGCAACGCCTGCGTTTTTAATTTTGAGGGAGCATTCCACCCTCTCACCTGCCGCCGCGCTTTCGGGATATTCAAACTCCTCCGCAACAAAGCGGTAACCCATCTTCTCCAGCCAATATTCGATTTTTTCCTGCAGTTCATAAGGTATGGGGAAGGATTTTGTGTTGAAGGTGCTCAGGTGCCAGCTGAGGGTCTTTTCAATTATGTCGTCGATATCCCAGCCCTGTCTGTGCCACTCTGATATCCACCAATAGGATTCAAAGGAAACGGGAGCGGTCTTCCAGTTTTCTTCACCCAAAGCCGCAAAGCGGGCAGGGAAAAGTTCGTTGGTGTGGCGGGGTTCGCCGGTGCCGTCCGCACGGCAGCCGATGGGGCGCTGTGCCCCGATGTGCTCCAGCATTGCCGTGTTGCCCAGCTGCCCCAGCAGCTTGGTGTTGGGGAAAACCCTGACGTAAACATCCATCAGCGCCTTCATATCCTCTTCCGCAAAATCCTGACCGCCTTCTCCCCACGCACCGCCGAGAGATACGTCCACGCAATCCAGCGTTTCGTCGCTGTCAAAGCGCTGACCAAGCTTTTCTATTGCGGCGCCGAACAGCTTGAGATATCTCGGGTCGGTGGGAGAATCCTTGACACGCATTCCGTCGGGACGCTCGGGACATGGCATAATCTCACGCAGCCAATTCGGCACGTCGTCTCTTGCGCAGGTGCTGTGCGGCATAAGACGGAACATCACCGTCTGACCTTTTGCCTTTGCTTTTTTCAAAATCTCTTCAATAAAAGCATAGTTATATTCGCCCTGCCTTGGCTCAAACTCTTTCCACAAAATGCGGATATATGCAACCGTTGTGTCCGGGTAATATCCCTGCTCTCTGCCATTTTGTTCAACGCCCTCCGGCACGGGATAGCACTCGTAATTCTCCGTCTCTGTGCCTGCCATACCGCTTCTGCCGGTTATGCAATCGGAATAGAGTGCCTCACCGCGGAAATGCTGAAAGCTGGTAAAACCGATATAGGGGTTAGTTATTACACCCTTTTTCTCATTGAACTTTTTAATCATTTTCTGCTCTCTTTTTGTTCTCAAACTCTTTTTTCATGCACCACAGATTATATTTTTCCAGAGTGTCGTCAGCTTTTTCCTTTTCCAATTCTTCGCATTTGGCAATAAGGTAGTCATAATCAAGCTTTTTCGGCTCGCCCAGCATATTCTGCATATTGCTGAAGAATATCTTCTCTGCAGTTTCTTCGCTGACTCCCGCAGCGGTATATTCTCTGTCAATATAGATATATTTTTCATCGGTGGATCCAAGC
>JAFSHJ010000301.1 GCA_017440425.1 Oscillospiraceae bacterium
TCGATCATGCTTGCGGAGCCGAAGATGATGCCGGAACGCATGGAATCGATGGTGTTTGTGCCGATAACGCTTTTGGGCGCAAGGTCAAAGTTGATGTGGGGGAGCTGTGCGGCACCTTGAGAGAGGGCATCCAGCGAGAGCTTTATGCCGGGGCTGATGGAAACACCCAAAAAGCTTCCGTTTTTATCCACAGCAGAAAACTTTGTGGCTGTGCCAAGGTCGATGATAACGCAGGGCAGGGGATATTTTTCAATGGCTGCAACAGAGCCGCAGACAAGGTCGCTGCCCAGCTGTGAGGGGTCATCGATCTTTATATTCAGTCCGGTTTTGAGTCCGGGTCCGACCGTGAGAGCATCCACACCGAAAACAATTTTGATGGCGCGGCGTATCTGGGATGTGAGAGGGGGAACAACGGAGGAGATTATGGCTCCGCTGACCCTGGAAAGGTCAATGCCGTGGAGAAGAGCGGTGTTGCGCATCAAAACGGCATATTCGTCTGCCATTTTGTCACGGACGGTGCTGAGCCTTGAGACTGCGGCGATCTTTTCATCATCGAACAGTGCGAGCACAATGTTTGTGTTGCCGACATCGACAGTAAGGATCATTGAAAAAACCTCTCTTAAAATTAAAAATTAACGGGTTATATATTTATTATGCCTTTTTTTTGGCAGAATGTCAATTTGTTACGTAACAATCTTTACATTTTTCCTCTTGCTTTTTTTGTTATATATTATAAAATAGTATATGTAGGATTATTTTTTGAAAAGGAGAGGCGTATTTGTTTAAGAATCGCTTTGGATCTCACTACATAACTGTACGTTCAGGCAGCGAAAGCTCAAAAAGCATGACGAGTTTTGCAAAAACAGTTAAAACGCTTATTGTTTTTTGCATGGTCGTGGTTATTTCGCTCACCTTTTTTTCGGTATATGAACACATAAAAGAGGTGCAGGAGGAGAAGAACCGTCAGGATTTTCTCAATGAGCAGAACAGAGAAAAAATAAAATATATCGTGCCAAGCTCAAACGATACCGTCTCCGACGAGGTGAAGGCGCAGTACCGTCCGGAGGGCTACAGCGAGAAGATAGGCACGGCGCTGGCAATGCTGATGGATTACAACAAGTTTAACGCTTCCGTGAAATACGATGTGATAATAGACACATCTGCCCTCAAAGAAAAATTCGATGCAGGCTACACCATTGTCAACAGCGAAGGCTACGTTGTCTATTGGTCGGAGCTCACAGCATACGAGAAATATCTCAACGACATTGAGGTGCTTAAGGAACAGCGCAAAAACGACGAGCTCGGCGCCGGGGATATAAGCGGTAAAATGGAGCTGATCCGCGAAGAATATGCAATGAATATGCTGGATTACACCAACGCATTCAACATTTGGGAAAGCGAGATAAGAGGAAATTTAAGCAGCCGTTATCAGGCTGTGGCAGACGGAAAATACTATGCCCAGCTTACAGCTGCAGAGATTAGTGAAATGGCAGAAGAGGGATATCTGCTGCTTTCTGTCGGCAACGAGCACGGCGGCATCACAGAGGAATACGATGAATATCTGGGCAGCAAGGATGCTGCGCTGCTGTGGGCACTTTCCAGATACGATGCCGGCAGAATAGCCGTTCAGTATGAAATAAGCTATGTGGCGGGAATTCAGCGCATAGATGCAAACAGGCTGAATGCTATAATGACAGAAAAGGTGAAAAAGATAGGCATCGCCACCGAAAACATTGTGGAGAACAGCGAGTTCACAAGGATAAGCATTGAGGGTGACGAGCCTGAAACACGTATCGGCTGTGTTATAATGCTCAACAAAGATGAGATCGACAAGCTGTTGGATAACGACAGCGCAGCGCTGAAATATGTTTTTGACGATGAGGAAAAACGCATAGAATATGCTTTTGCGGTTTGCGGCGACGGCTTCACATATAAAACAGAGTTTGTAACCGTGGATGACGGAAAGCATCAGGCCTGAATAAAGACGGAGGATAGTTTCTGTGTTTAGTTTTAAAAAGAAGGAAAAAATTAAAAAAGAAGATCTGCCGCAGGATCCCAAATCCAAAATGATACGCTTTTTAAAAGAGTGGGTATTGCCTTTCGGTCTGGAGGCGCTGGCAATAATTCTTATCATAAAATTTGTCTGCTTCTTCACCTATGTACCTACGGGCTCTATGGTGCCAACCATTGCGGAACACAGTTGGCTTTTGGCGCTGCACACCCACAACGTTGAAAAGAACGTGGAGCGCGGTGATATTATGGTGTTCAACTCCAAGGAGACCAATACCATACTTATAAAGCGTGTCATCGGTCTGCCGGGCGAAACAGTTGAGATATTCGATGGTCAGGTATATATCGACGGCAAGCTCCTTGAAGAGGACTACGTTGTGAACGAATCCTACGAGAGTATGATTTTCCGGGTACCGGAGGGCAAATATCTCTTCCTGGGCGACAACCGCAGAAGTTCCGCCGATGCAAGAGTCTGGAACGACCCATATATTGCGGCGGAAGATATAACGGGAAGAGCTGTATTCACCATCCTGCCATTCAATAATTTCGGCATACTCAAATAAAATCAAACAAAACCGTAGCCGCACGAAACTTTCGTGCGGCTGTTTTTATTGCGGCTTGGCTTGGAGGCAAACGGTGCTGCAAAACTTCAGGTGCACCCTCTCGACGCCGCATAGGATGCGGCGACCCGCCGTAGGCGGGATGTCAGCACTGCTGACCGAGAGGGTGCGTTTGCGGTTTTGTCGGCACCGTCGGTTTTCAAATTGCGAAAGAGCTATCTGTCTGCATAAAACGCAGAGTATATCCCGTCGGCGATCTCCTTAAATACGGGTGCGGCGGCAACAGCGCCGGAGCCTGCACCCTCCGCAAGCACAACAATTGCAAACTGCGGTTCATCGGCGGGGTAAAATCCTGCAAACCAACCCTCAATTTTTTCATCTCCGTCAATATACTGTCCCGTCTGTGCAGATGCGGTTTTGCCGCCTGCACCAAGGTGTTCGGGGGCGGCATTGCGTCCGCTGCCGTTTTCCACCGCATTTATCATATATTGGCGCAGTGTTTCGGCGGTTTCGGCAGAGATAACACGGTTTGGCGAGTAGCGAGGTGCGGTGTCGCAGAGGGTAATGCCGTCCTCGGTGAAGCCATCGATAAGCCTTGGAGCAACGGTGAAACCGCCGTTGGCTATTACGCAGATGAGCTTGCATATCTGAATGGGAGTTGCAAGCAGCTCACCCTGACCGAAAGCAAAGTTTGCAGTGCCCGCAGGAAGAGCCAACGTCCGGTTCGAGGGGAGATTGCCTGGGGCAGTCGAGTAGTTCTCCCAAAGAGTGTCGGCACAGCCGAAACCTATGAGAGAGGCAAGCTCGGCAATTTTGTCACCCCCAACCTCTGAGCCGAGAGAGATAAAATAGGGGTTGCAGGATACAGCAAGGGCACGTTCCATCTCAAGAGAGCCGTGTCCCGAGAGATATTGACAGTTGAATTTGACGTCTCCCACCGTTATTGAGCCGCAGCAGGTGTGTTCAAATGTGACGGGAATACCCGATTCCAGCGCAGCAGCGGCGGTGACAAGCTTAAAGGTGGAGCCCACAGAATATGCGGAGAAGGCACGGTTCAAAAACGGACTGAGCTCTGCATCAAGGGAGGCAGAGAGATCGTTGGGGTCAAATTCGGGATAACTTGCAACTGCCTTCAGGTCACCGCTGCGCACGTCCATGATCACCACAGCGCCGCAGTTCAGCTTTTTTAGGGCATTTTCGGCAATGTTTTGCAGCCGAAGGTCAATGGTGAGCACTGCACCTGCAGGGTTATCGGGGTTGAGTGTGAGTGTCTCGGGGGCACCGTCATCAAAGGCTCGGCCAAGAGCATCGGCACGGTACCGTGCTTTGATCACGGTGGAGTTTTGAGTGAGATATCGGTCCAGCGCCTTTTCAATACCGCTTTCTCCCACGGTCATCCCGTCACCCAGTGAACCGATGACGTGGACGGCAGGCTGATTTTCGGAATATCTGTTTTTGCCGCGGTAGACCTGAACACCGCGCAGATCGGTATCAGCCGTGTCGATCGGAAGAAGAATGGGTTTTCGGTCTGCAAGCAGCCGTGAGAGATCAGAGGAGGGATAATACTGCTCCAGAAGCGGAAGGTTATCCGGTAGGGGCAAAACTGCAGCGGAATAGCGTGGTGTACTGTTGGTGAGGGGAATAAACCGACAGTCGTAGATGTATGCACGGTCGTTTATCATCTCAAGGGTGAAACTGCCGTGGCTTGCGGATACGGGTTTGAGGGATGCTCCCGTGCTGAGTGAGGCAAGTCGGAATACAAGTCCCATCATCAGCGCAAGCAAAAGAGAAAACACGGCAGCGATGCGGCTGTTTTTAAAGCTCATAAAAAAACTCCCATCTGCAAAATAACACTTGGCGGTGCTATTATTGGCAGAGATGGGAGCGTTTACTCTTGAAGTGTATCAATATCCGGCTAAAATATATCGTGTAATCCCCATAAATTCACGGAAAAAATAATAGGGGAAGAGATAGAGAGGAGTTGCGGATGACAACGATGAAACATTGGAAAAACCTGCATTTTTTGCCCATATCCTTGCGCGAAGCTGATGAAAGCCGTCGGTTACAATGGCGGTCTCACCGTCAAGCGTAATGTTTTCAGCTGCGAGAAGCTCTGCCGAGAAAAAGAGATTCTCACGGGTGTTGGCAGAGCGCTCTTCAAGCAGAATTCGGTTGGCAGCAATACCGTTTTTAGTGAGATATTTTTGCATTGCGGCAGCCTCGGAGGTATCTGAGCCTTCGCCAACACCTCCTGAAAGCAGAACAAGTGTGTCGGGGTTATCGGCAAGATATTCTGCGGCGGCATCAAGGCGTTTTTGCAGCATAAGGCTGGGTGCGCCGTTTTCCTCCACCTTGCAGCCAAGTACAATCAAAACATCCGCCTCCGGAGAGGGGGTATCTGCCTCGGCACAGAAGAGCATTGCAGATGCAAAAACAAAAAATGCGGCAAAAACAGCACAGAGATAGGTGATGACTGCATATTTCAGCATTCGGCAGAGAAAAGCATCGTCTCTGCGTGGAGTCAGCAGTTTTTTGGCAGCATTTGGAAAGAGAGAAAGCGCCAAAAAGGGGAGCGAGACCGCCGTCATAAACAGCGAAACGAGCGTGAATCCGTAAAAGACGGAGTGTGACAGCGCAGATATAAGGGTTATTGCGGAAAGCAAAGCCAAAACGACCCGAAAAGATGCGGAAAAAATTTTTGACATAAAAAGCTCCAAAATTATAGGATTAATATTATTTTATCTTTTGGTGTAGTGCTTGTCAATAACAAGCAAAGCTGTTATAATTAAATTGGGTGATAATAATGTCTTATACAGTCAATATGGGATTGTGGCGAAAAATATTCGCAGTGCCTGCAGATACCGTCTCCGACGAAAAGCTTCGGATGTGCGGTGCGGCACAGCTTAAAATATTGCTCTATATACTCCGTGAAGGCGAGGTCGATGCGGAGAAAATTTCTGCTGCGCTGAGAATGAGTGCAGGCGATGTCAACGATGGGGTGGATTATTGGAAGAACGAAGGTCTGATATGCGAAAGCGGAGCAGTACCCGTTGTTCAGCCTCAGGCGATGTCGCAGGTGCAGAATAAACAGCAGGAGGAGCCGATCACCGAGCCGAAGGCGGTGCGTGAGCTCAAACCTTTGACAGCACCACCCACCCGCCTAAACGCAAAGGAACTGGAATTGCTCTCCAAAAAGCCGGATATATCCGCAATGCTGAAAGCGGCAGAAGCAATGCTGGGCAAAACCTTCACCTCCAGCGATACCTCCACGCTTTTGTGGCTGACAAATTGGGCCGGAGTACCGCCCGAGATGATCCTCACCGTAATATCCTACTGTATAGAGATAGGCAAACCGCGGATGAGCTATATTCAGGCAACGGCCATTGCATGGATGAACGACGGTGTGGAGACAGTTGAGCAGGCAGAAAAATATCTCAAGGAAGTGCATGCGGTGAGAAGCTACGAAAAGCTTGTCTGCAGCGTGTTCGGAATATACAACCGTGCTCTCACCACCGCCGAGAAAAAGGTTATTGCGATCTGGCAGGATGCAGGCTTTGAACAGCCGCTGCTCAAAGCCGCCTACGAGCGCACTATTGATGCCATCGGCAAAATTTCTTTCAATTACATAAATAAAATACTGCTTTCCTGGAAGGAAAAGGGCATAACCACTCCCGAGCAGGCGGAGGCAGAACGCACCGCAGCCAAGGAGAACCGCAAGCTGGAGAAATCTTACGACATCAGCGAAGTGGAAAAGATTTTTGCAGATGACCTTGTCAACCTGGATTTTTAAATTTGTTTGATCGGAGAAAAAGACTATGAGCTTTTCGGATGAGGTATATGATATAGTAAGGCAGAAGCTGGCAGAGCGCCGTCGCCGTGCCGAAGAGGAGTGTGAACGGCAGAGACGTGAGATCTATCTCAAGCTGCCACAGGTGCAGGAGATAGATTCGCAGATGATGGGCGATGCTGTTAAAATGCTGGAGCTTGCACAGCTTGCAATGAAGGGTAAGGATACCTCCGCAGCAGCGGAGCAGCTTAAAGAAAAAAATTTGGAAAGACAGCAAAAGAGGGCAGAGATCCTCCGTCAAAACGGATATGCTGCCGATGCACCCACGCCGAAATACACCTGCTCCAAATGTGAGGACACGGGTTTTGTGGGCACAAAACGCTGCGAGTGCTGCGAGGCTCTGCTGAAAGCGGAGGCTGCCGCGAGAATAACCGGCGCTTCCATGATGTCTGAGTGCAGTTTTGACAATTTTTCGCTGGATTATTACTCCGATAAGCCGATGCCGCCCCAGAACATCGTGCCCCGCGAGGTAATGGCAAGAGTTTTGAGCATCTGCAAGGATTACGCAGAGAACTTTTCACCAAAATCCGGCAACCTGCTCATGATAGGCGGTGCAGGTCTCGGCAAGACCCATCTCTCCATGGCAATTGCCCGCAAGGTGATAGACAAGGGTTACGGCGTGGCATATTGCTCGGCATACAGCATCTTTGCACAGCTGCAGAAGGAGCAGTATTCCCGCGGCGAAGATACACTCGCAGGTCTGCTGGATTGCGATCTGCTCATCTTTGACGATTTGGGGGCAGAGCTTGTCAATCAGTTTTCGGTGGCACAGATCAATTCCATTGTGAACTCACGCATAATCTCGGGGAAAGCCACCATCATCAACACAAATTTTGCCATTCAGGAGCTTGAAAAGATTTATTCCGAGCGTTTTGTCTCCAGGATCATCGGTTCCTACCGCAGACTCAGCTTTGTGGGCAAGGATATACGAATGATAAAATCTCTTGAGAAAAACAGATAACGAATACCAAAAGTATCACATCCACACTCGGCGGCACAACCAATTATTAATAC